>NZ_JBSGBF010000086.1:0-34716 GCF_053601115.1 Streptomyces sp. NPDC004788 | reverse complement strand
GCGCGCATGCTGCCCGCCGTCGCGTCGCCGGCGGCGGTGCGGGCGGCGGCCAGGTCGGCGGCGAAGGCGGGACGGGGCGCGGTGGCGGACGGGCTCCACTGCTCACCGCGGCGGCCCGCGTCCATCGCCTCGTTGGCGAGCCGGTCCGCGTGCTTGTTGCGCTCGCGCGGGATCCACTCGTAGCGGACCCGCCCCGGCGGGAAGACGCGGGCGGCCTCGGCGGCCAGCGGCTTCATGTCGGGGTGCTTGATCTTCCAGCGGCCGGACATCTGCTCGACGACCAGCTTGGAGTCCATGCGGACGTGCACCAGGGCGTCCGGGAACATCTCCCGGGCCGCCCTCAGCCCGGCCACCAGACCCTTGTACTCGGCCACGTTGTTCGTCGCGACGCCGATGTACTCGGCGCGCTCCGCGAGCGTCTCGCCCGTCGCCGGGTCCAGGACCACCGCGCCGTAGCCGGCGGGGCCCGGGTTGCCCCGGGAGCCTCCGTCGGCCTCGACGATCAGCTCGCTCGGCGCGTTCATCAGAGGCCGGACTCCGAGGTGCGGACCAGGATCCGGCGGCAGTTCTCGCAGCGCACGACGGCGTCGGCCGCGGCGGCCCGCACCTCGTTGAGCTCGGTGATGTTGAGCTCGATGTGGCAGCCCTCGCACTTGCGCTGGTACAGCCGGGCCGCGCCGACGCCGCCCTGCTGCTCACGCAGCTTCTCGTAGAGCTTCATCAGGTCGGCCGGGACGGAGCCGGCCACCAGCTCGCGCTCCTTGGCGACCGACGCGGACTCGGCGTCCAGCTCGGCCTGGGCGGCGTCGCGGCGGGCGGTCGCGTCGTCGACCTTCGCCTGGACGGCGGAGGTCCGCTCGGTCAGCTCGGCGACCCGCTCCTGGGCGGACTCGCGGCGCTCCATGACCTCCAGGACGATCTCCTCGAGGTCGCCCTGGCGCTTGGCGAGCGAGGTGATCTCGCGCTGGAGGTTCTCCAGGTCCTTCGGGGAGGAGACGGCGCCGGAGTCGAGCCGCTGCTGGTCGCGGGCCGCGCGCTGGCGGACCTGGTCGACGTCCTGCTCGGCCTTGGTCTGCTCGCGGGCGCAGTCGCTCTCCTCGGTCTGCGCGGCGACGAGCAGGTCGCGCAGCTGCGTGAGGTCCTTGTTCAGCGACTCGATCTCGGCGTGCTCGGGCAGCGACCTGCGCTTGTGCGCGATCTGCTGGAGACGCACGTCCAGGGCCTGGACGTCGAGGAGTCGGATCTGGTCGGCGGGCGCGGCGTTCAGTTGGGGGCTCCAGAAGAGGTGTGGTGGGAGGACCAGGGGTCGGTGACCGTCTTCGAGACGTGGACCCGGAGGTCCCAGCCGTGGCGGTCGGAGATCGAGTCGAGCTGCGCGGCGGCCTGCTCGCACCAGGGCCATTCGGTGGCCCAGTGGGCGGCGTCGACGAGCCCGAGGGGCGCGCCGTGCCGGTTCGCGTGCTGCGTCGCCTCGGAGACGGGGTGGTGGCGCAGGTCGGCGGTGAGGAACGCGTCCACGCCCGCGGCCCGCACCGCGCCGAAGAGGCTGTCGCCGGAGCCGCCGCTGACGGCGACCCGGTGCAGGACCATGTCCGGGTCGCCGGCGACCCGGATGCCCTGCGCGGTGGCCGGAAGGCGCTTCGCGGCGCGGGCGGCGAACTCGGCGAGGGTCTCGGGCCGGTCGAGCTCGCAGATCCGGCCGAGGTTGTTCTCCGGGACCAGCGGCCCGGTGACCCGCAGGTCGAGCGCGCCGGCGAGGGCGTCGGAGACACCGGGGTCGGCGGTGTCGGCGTTGGTGTGCGCCACGTGCAGGGCGATGTCGTGCTTGATCAGGCTGTGCACGACGCGGCCCTTGAAGTGCGAGGCGGCGACGGTCGTCGTACCGCGCAGATAGAGCGGGTGGTGGGTGACCAGGAGGTCGGCGCCGAGGCCGATCGCCTCGTCCGCGATCTCCTGGACGGGGTCGACGGCGAACAGGACGCGGCGGATCTCCGCGTCGGGGTCGCCGCAGACGGTGCCGACGGCGTCCCACTGCTCGGCCAGCTCTGGCGGCCAGAGGGCGTCGAGCTCGGCGATGACTTCAGACAGACGGGGCACGGGGGAAAGGCTACCTGTCCTCCGTCCCCCGCCGTTCTGGCCTGTGGACAACCCGGGCCCGTCGGCGAATGACGACGAGGAGAGGATCGGGGACGAGAGGGGCGGGTGAACGTCGCACGGCGAGACGGACGCTCGGCCGGACGGACGCACGGCCAGGCGGACGTACGGCCAGACGGACGCATGACCGGAGGCGGGACCGGAGGCGACCGAAGGTGCGACCGGCCGCGGCCGGAGGTGCGACCGGCCGCACGAAGACCGCACGGCGGCCCCGCAGGAACCGAAGGCCGCCCCCCTCCGAGAACCGGACGGCCGCACCGCCCGTCCGGGCATAACGGCAGCTGAGGGCCCTCCACCTCATCCCGGCCCGGGCCCCACCTCCAGCCCCGGCCCCAGCCCCGGCCCCACTAAGGCGTGCCTTGCCTCACCCGCCTCCGGCCACTCCAGCACACCCCGCCCCCGCCGCTCAGCGGAATCCCCGGACCGCCACCCTTTGGTGTGAAGTGGGGTGGCTCGTGTTGTTCGGCTGGAAGTGCGAAAACTAGCTTCGTTGCCGGAGGTGACGAGTCGATGACAGCCTGTGCCATCGAGACGACCACGGGGGACGCGGGAGACGGCGACGCCATGTGGCCGCCGATGCCCGCCCACCGCCCCGGCGGGTTCACGATCACCGCGAACGGCGCCTACGCGGCGCGGCTCGCCGGTTCCGGGGACGCCCTGTACGCGGAACGGTGGACGCTGGACGGCCCCGAGCCGTACGCCGTGCCGCTCCCGCTCGCCCAGCCGGAGGAGGCCGGTGCGCTGCTGCTGCCGCTCGCGGACGGCCGGGTGCTCGTCGGCCGCCGGGTGGACGGGCTCCGCCACACGTTCTCGCTGCTCTACCCCACCGGCCCGGACACCGGCGAGCTGGTCCTGGGCGCGGTCGAGGCGCCCGCTCCGGGCGCCCTGACGCTGCTGCCGCCGTCGCCCGACGGCATCTGCGCGTACGCGATGTGCGTCGGCCAGGACACCACCACGCTGTGGCTGGTGGCGGGCGGGGCGTTCGGACCCGAGCGGGTCGCCGAGATCAAGGGCCGCTGTACGGGTGGGGTGTGGCTGGACCGTACGGGACGGATGCTCGCGCTCGACCGGCAGCTCGACGACGGCCCGGTGAAGGCCGTCGCGATCGACCTGGAGCGGGGCGGCGAGGTCACGCCGCTGCTCCAGATCACGGAGCAGAGCAACGACCGGCTGCTGCTCGCCGACCCCGACAGCGGCCTGCTCCTGATCCGCTCCGACGCGCCGTCGCCGGGGCACGAGCGGCTCGGCTGGGGCGTCCTGGGCAGCCTGCTGCCGGTGCGCTTCCCGGACTGTCTGCGGCTCGACGACGCGGCGGTGACGCCGTTCGCCGTACAGCCGGGGCAGGTGCTGACGCCGGAGAGCTGCGGGGTCGCGCTGCGGATCGACGCGGCGGGCGGCAGCTGGGTCGGCATGTGGCGGCCGTCCGCGCGCCGGATGAGCCAACTGGCCGCCCCCGTCGGCTGGCTGGCCGGATCCGGCCTGTGGACGGCCGACGGGGTGCTGCGGCTGCCGTACGCGACGGCCGACACGCCCTGCGGCCTCGCCGCCCTTGAGGAACCCGCGGAGCCGGCGGAACCCGCGGAAGCCGCCGAAGCCGCGGAAGCCGCCGAAGTCGTTGAACCGGCGGAAGCCCGGGCGGAAGCGAAGGTGTGCCGGCCGATTCCGCTGGGTCAGGCACCGTTGGCGGACCGCAAACCCGGCGCCTAGAACTGTCAGTCCCGGTGGCTAGACTCACGCACGCCGCACAGCAACAAGCGACAACTACGGGGTGAGTTCCACCATGAACAACATGAACGCGCAGGAGCCGAACGGCTCGGGCAAGCACCGCGGCCCGGCCGCGCCGGCCGAGGACTCCTCGTCCTCCCCGCACGGCCGCCACCGGCGCGAGCCCGAAGCGCAGTGACGAACGAACGGCCCCCGGAAGATCCCGGGGGCCGTTCGCGTGTCCGCAGCGCGGCGGTCAGCAGGATGTCGGATCCAACGTCCTGGATCCTGGAGATTGGATCCGACATCCTCGCGTGTCCGCCGCCCGGCGGTCAGCCCTTCTTGAGGCCCAGCACCTCCGCCGCCGCGAAGGTCTCCCCCGCCGGGCGCTCCGCGTAGTGCGGGGTGAGCAGCGCGTCCAGCTCCTCGTACGAGAAGACGTCCTTGGCCGTGTCGAACTTGGCGGCCACCCTGGGCCGGTCCACGATCGCCACCATCCCGCCGTGGACGACGAGCAGCTGCCCGTTCACGCCGGCCGCCGCCGGGGAGGCGAGATAGCCGACGAGCGGCGCCACGTGCTCCGGCGACAGCGGGTCGAGCTCGTCCTCGGCCGTCGGCTCGGCGAAGCCGGCGAACACGTCCTCGGTCATCCGGGTACGGGCCCGGGGGCAGATCGCGTTGGCGGTGACCCCGTACTTGGCGAGCGCCAGCGCGGTCGACGTCGTCAGGCCGACGATGCCGCCCTTGGCCGCCGCGTAGTTGGGCTGACCGGCCGAGCCCGCCAGGAACGCCTCCGAGGAGGTGTTGACGATCCGGCCGTAGACCCCGCTCTCGCCCGCCTTGGCGCGGGCGCGCCAGTGCACGGCGGCGAAGTGGGTGGTGTTGAAGTGGCCCTTGAGGTGAACCCGGATGACCGAGTCCCACTCGTCCTCGCTCATCGAGAAGACCATCCGGTCGCGCAGGATGCCCGCGTTGTTGACCAGGACGTCCAGCTTTCCGAACTCGCTCACGGCCAGGTCCACCAGGCCCCGGGCGGTCTCGAAGTCGGCGACGTCGCCGAGATGCGCCACGGCCCGGCCGCCCGCCGCCCGGATCTCCGCGGCGACCTCCTCGGCGGGCGCGGCGGAGGCCGCGCCGGAGCCGTCGCGCCCGGGCTGCCCGTAGTCGTTGACGACGACGGCGGCGCCGAGCCGGGCCAGTTCGAGGGCCTCGGCCCGGCCGAGGCCGCGGCCGGCGCCGGTGACGATCGCGCTCAGCCCGTCAAGAGGCAGTGACATGAGTGATCGTGTCCTCTCAGATCGCGAAGTCGGATCAGATCTCGATGCAGGTACGCAGCGCCACGCCCGTCCGCATCTGCTCCAGCGCCTCATTGATCCCCGCCAGCGGCACCCGGTGCGTGATCAGCGACTCCAGGTCGATGCGGCCGGCCCGCCAGAGCGCGATGGCCCGTTCGTACGAGCGGAGCACGTCCCCGCCCCCGTACATCGACGGCAGGATCCGCTTCTCGTCGAAGAACAGCTCGAACATGTTGAGCTGGAGGAAGTCGTCGAGGGCGCCCGCGCCGACGACGCACAGGGTGCCGCCGCGCCGGGTGGTCTCGTAGGCCGTCCGCGCGGTGGCGGACCTGCCGACGACCTCGAAGACGTAGTCGAAGCCCTCGCCGCCGGTGACACGCTGCTTGGCGTCACCGAGCGCGTCGGGGGCGACGGCCTCGGTCGCGCCGAAGCGGAGGGCGGCCTCCCGCCGCGACTCGACGGGGTCGACGGCGACGATCTGCGCCGCGCCCTGGAGCCTGGCGCCCTGGATGGCGGAGATGCCGACGCCGCCGCAGCCGATGACGGCCACCGACGAACCGGCCTCCACCCTTGCGGTGTTGATGGCCGCGCCGAGCCCCGTCGTCACCCCGCAGCCGATGAGCGCGGCGATGTCGAAGGGCACGTCGTCGGGGATCGGGACGGCGCAGCCGGCGTCGACGACGACCTCCTCGGCGAAGGTGCCGGTGCCGGCGAAGCCGAAGACGTCACCGCCGGGGCGCTTGAAGTTGGGGGTGCCGGCGTTGAGGAAGCCGGCCAGGCAGAGCTGGGTCTGGCCGCGCTTGCAGGCGGGACAGTTGCCACAGGCGGGCAGCCAGCACAGCAGCACCCGCTGCCCGACGCTCAGGCCGGTGACCCCGTCGCCGACGTCGAGGATCTCGCCGGCGCCCTCGTGCCCGGGGACGAAGGGCGCGGGCTGCGGCAGGACACCGGTCATCGCGGAGACGTCGGAGTGGCACAGGCCGGTGGCCCGGACCCGGATCCGCACCTTGCCGGGGCCGAAGCCCACGGCCTCGACGTCGTCGCGGACTTCGAGCTTGTCCTGGCCTATCTCGTGCAGAACGGCTGCGCGCATGGTGCGGCTCCCCTCGGGGCTGGTGTCAGGAGTGGTCCACGACGGTGTCGGCGAGTACGGGGGCGTCGTCCCGTTCCACGGCGGTGACGGCGACCTGGACGGTGTGCTCGTCCTGGCGCCACATCCGGATGCGCAGGGTCTCGCCCGGGAAGACGATCCCGGCGAAGCGGGTGCGGTAGGCGCGGACGCGGGTGACGTCGCCGCCGAGGAGGGTGTCGACGACCGCCTTGAGGGTCATGCCGTACGAGCAGAGGCCGTGCAGGATCGGCCGGTCGAAGCCCGCGAGCTTGGCGAACTCGGGGTCGGCGTGCAGCGGGTTCCAGTCGCCGGAGAGCCGGTAGAGCAGGGCCTGGTCCTCCCGGATGGGCCGTTCGGCGGTGGCGTCGGGTTCGCGGGCGGGGAGTTCGAGGCGCTCGGAGGGCCCGCGGTCGCCGCCCCAGCCGCCTTCTCCGCGTACGAAGATCTGGGCGTCGCTGGTCCACAGCGGCCCGTCCGCGTCGGCGGCCTCGGAGCGGAGCACGAGGACGGCGGCCTTGCCCTTGTCGTACACGGCGGCGACGCGCGAGGTGGAGACGGCCCGGCCGGCGACGGGCAGCGGGCGGTGCAGGGTGATCGACTGGCCGCCGTGCAGGACGGCGGCGAGGTCGATGTCGATGCCGGGGGCGGAGAGCCCGCCGACGACGCCCATGCCGGCGCCCGCGACGGTGGCGAAGCTGGGCAGGACGTGGAGCCGGGATTCGAGGGTGTAGCGCAGCTCGTCGGGGTCGGTCGCCGGGACGCCCGCGCCCAGGCCGAGGTGGTAGAGCTGGACGTCCTTGTGGTCCCAGGCGATCTCCGCGCTGCGGGGCTCGGCGGCGACGGCCTTGGCGGCGTCAATGGGCATCGCGTTGCTGCTCCTTGCTGCTGCTTGTTGCAGGTGGAGACCTCGGCGCGGCCGTCCGCACCGTCGACCGCGCCGAGGCCGTGCGGGGCCCGAACCGGAACGCGCACTAGAACGCGTTCTAGAACGGCGATCCCCATGTATAGCGGAGGGGTGCGGCGATGGGAACCCTCCTGACACCATGTCAGATACCGCCGGTACGGGACGCGTCCGGCGCGGGACCCAGGACATTTGTCACCGCCGGGTCCGTACGCCTGAGCCTGCCGGGACCCTGCCCGCGCTCCGTAGTTTCGTGGTCATGACGAACGAGACAGCGGGAAACCGCACGGGGGACGACATGGCGGTCGCCTTCTCCTCCGTCACCAGGACCTTCGGCGCCGTCCGCGCCGTGGACGGCATGGACCTCACCATCCGCCGCGGCGAGACCGTCGCCCTGCTCGGCCGCAACGGCGCCGGCAAGTCCACCACCATCAACCTCCTCCTCGGCCTCGACGAGCCCGACAGCGGCCGGGTGCACCTCTTCGGCGCCGCGCCCGTGCGCGCCGTCGAGGCCGGCCGGATCGGCGCGATGCTCCAGGACGCCCGCCCGGTGCCCCGGGTCACCGTCCGCGAGCTGGTCGAGTTCGTGGCCCGTACGTACCCGAAGCCGCTGCCGGTCGCCGAGGCCCTGGAGCTGGCCGGCCTCACCGACCTGGCCGGCCGCCGGGTCGACCGGCTCTCCGGCGGCCAGGCCCAGCGCGTCCGCTTCGCCGTCGCGCTGGCCGGCAACCCCGAGCTGATCGTCCTGGACGAGCCGACCGCCGCGCTCGACGTCGAGGCCCGCGAGGCCTTCTGGCACTCGATGCGGGCCTACGCCCGGCGCGGCAACACCGTCCTCTTCTCCACCCACTACCTGGAGGAGGCCGACGCCAGCGCCGACCGGATCGTGGTCGTCGACTCCGGCCGCGTCCTCGCCGACGGCACCGCCGAGCAGCTGAAGCGGGCCGCGGGCGGCACGACCGTCTCGTTCGACCTGGCCGGCCGCCCCACCGAGGGCCTGGCCGCGCTCCCCGGCGTCACCTCCGTCGAGATCCGCGGCGACCGCGCCCAGCTGCGCAGCGACGACTCGGACGCGACGGTCCTCGCCCTGGCCGCGATGGACGCGGTGCGGGGCCTGGAGGTCACCCGGGCCTCGCTCAACGACGCCTTCCTGGCCCTGACCCGCCCCACCGCCGCCGCCCGCACGTCCGAGACCCTGGAGATGTCCCGATGATCACCGCGTACGTCCGTCTCGAAGTCCGCCGCAGCCTGCGCGACCCCGGATTCCTGATCTCGTCGCTCGGCGTGCCGGTGATGATGTACCTCCTCTTCACCAACCTCGGCGGCCAGAACGGCTCCGCGTACAAGGCGTACGCGATGGTCGGCATGGCGGCGTACGGCGCGCTGGGCGCCGCCCTGTCGCTCGGCAGCGGCGTCGCCGAGGACAAGTCGATCGGCTGGCTGCGCCAGCTGCGGATCACGCCGATGACCCCGCGCCAGGTGGTGACGGGCCGCGCCCTGACCGGCACGGTCGTGGTGCTGCCCGCCATCATCGCCGTGCTGCTCGCGGGCGGACTCGTGAACGGCGTACGGCTCGACGCCTGGCAGTGGGCGGCGATCGCCGTCGCGCTCTGGGCCGGCTCGCTGCCCTTCACGCTCCTCGGCCTCGGCAACGGCTACCGCCTCTCCGCGCAGACCACCGGTGTCGTCAACATCGCCTGCAACCTGGGCCTTTCGGTGGTCGGCGGCCTGTGGTTCCCCACCTCCCTCTTCCCGCACTGGCTGGCCACGATCTCCTCGTACACCCCGACCAACCGCTTCTCGGAGCTGGGCCGCGCGGTGACGGAGGGCACGGTGCCGGGCGCGGCGACGGTGGCGGTGCTGGCGGTGTGGGCGGTGCTGTTCGGCGCGTACGCGGCGGTCTCGTACCGTCGTTCCGCACGGACGGCGTGACGGCTGGTGTGACGAGGGGACACGAGGACGATGAGGGACTTCCGGCGGCGCAGGGCGGAGAGCAGACGGGACGGCCGGCCGACGGGGCTGAGCCTGATGCCGTGGCTGCTGATGGGGCTGGGCGCCATGTCCAACCTCCTCCAGGGCAAGGTCCCCCATCCGTGGATCGGCTGGCTGGGCATCCTCGCCTTCAACACGCTCTACATCACGGTCGTGATCCGGGCCTTCGTCGAGGGCGCCCGCGAGACGCTGCTCACCTGGCTCCTCCTCGCGGGCCTGGTCACGCTGACCTTCACGCTCGCCATCGCCTACGGCGAGGACTGGCTGCTGTTCTTCCCCCTGATGGGCCTCGCGGTCGGAGCGGTCGCCCGAGGCGGCCGCCGGCTGCCGGTGATCGCCTTCGCGCTGGTGGCGGCGGTCTCCGTGGTCACCTTCTGGAAGGACGGCTGGGACTCGTTCGGGATCGTGTACGGCACGTTCATCTCGACCATGGTCACGGCGGCGATCCTCGCGCTGAGCGAGACGGTGCAGGAACTCCGCGCGACCCGCGAGGAACTGGCCCGCACGGCCGTCGAGAAGGAGCGCCTGCGCTTCTCCCGCGACATGCACGACCTGCTCGGCCACACCCTCTCCGTCATCGTCGTGAAGTCGGAGGCGGCCCGGCGCCTGGCGCCCCGCGACCTGGACGCGGCGCTCGCGCAGCTCGCGGACATCGAGTCGGTCGGCCGGCAGGCGCTGACCGAGATCCGTGAGGCGGTCACCGGCTACCGCGAGGGCAGTCTGACGACGGAGCTCGACCGGGCCCGCGACGCGCTCTCCTCGGCCGGCATCGAGCCCGTCGTACGCCAGTCGGGTCCGCCCCTGGAGCCGCAGACGGAGGCGCTGCTGAGCTGGGTGGTCCGCGAGTCGGCGACCAACGCCGTACGCCACAGCGGCGCGACGCGCTGCGAGATCGAGGTGGGCGGCGGACCGGAACGGGTCCGCCTGACGGTGACGGACAACGGGCGGGGCACGGGTTCGGGCACGCCGGGCAGCGGCCTGAAGGGCCTGCGCGAGCGGGTGGCGGCGGCGGGCGGCACGCTGGAGTCGGGACCGGGCCCGCGGGGCGGCTTCCGGGTGACGGCGGAACTGCCGGTGGAGGCTGCCGAACCCGCCGGCGCGGTCTAGCCGATGCTCTGCTGGGAGTCGTTCCCGCTGACGGTGGCCTGCTGATCTCCGGAGTCGGGGCCGTGATCGAGCACCTTGACGGGGCCCCTGGCGGGGCCCTCGGCGGGGCCCTGACCGGCGCCTTGGCCGAGGCCGAGGAGGCCGACGAGTCCGGCTCCCGGGGCTTCGTCGGCGGCGAGGGCCGGCGGGGCGGCGGTGAGTCCGAGGGCGGCACCGGCGAGGAGAGCGGCGGCGAGGGTGCGCTGAGCGGTGTTCATGCCGTGCCAACGAGCGGGGCGGGGCGGGGGATGCGATCCGGACAGTCTGCGGAAGTGCGCCCCGCCACACCCGGCGCACGGAACCGCAAGATCATTTCCGAGACGCGGCCCGCCGGGCGGAGGATTTCACTCCGGAGCGTCCGCGGACCCCTCGAACAGCAAGATCAACTTCGTTCAAGTTTGCACATTTCGCGGGAAGTTGTCCGCATCGCACCCAACCGAATTGAGGCGATTTCCGCCGGCCCGGCACCCCCTAGTACGAATGGAAACAGCCGGGGGCATATGACCAACCCTCGGCCGCACAGACCACGAGGGGGTTTCCATGTCTTCGAGCATCACCCGCCGTACGGCGTTGGGCGTCGCCGCGGGCGCGGCCGCCGGCGCGGCCGCGGGCCTCGCCCTGGCGAGCCCGGCGCAGGCCACGACCGCTCCGGCTCCCACAACCGTTCCCGCTCCGGGATCGTTCGACGAGGTCTACCAGGGCCGCCGCATCAAGGGCGGCCCGTCGAACGGGGGCGGCCACCACGGGGGACACGAGGGGCATCACGGCGGCGGTTACAGCGTCACGATCGACGGCGAGGAACTGCACGTCATGCAGAACGCCGACAGCACCTGGATCAGCGTGATCACCCATTACGAGCCGGTCGCCTCGCCCAGGGCCGCGGCCCGCGCGGCGGTGCGCGAACTCCAGGGCGCCGCGCTCGTACCCGTCACCGTCCCCGCCCCCCTCCCCCACGCCTGACCCGCAGCAGGAGCCGCACCCCCATGACCGTACGCAAGAACCAGGCCGCGCTCACCGCCGACGAGAAGCGCCGCTTCGTCAACGCCCTCCTCGAACTGAAGCGGAACGGCCGCTACGACGCCTTCGTGACGACGCACAACGCCTTCATCATGGGCGACACGGACAACGGCGACCGGGTCGGCCACCGCTCGCCGTCGTTCCTGCCCTGGCACCGGCGCTTCCTCATAGAGTTCGAGCAGGCGCTGCAGTCCGTCGACCCGACCGTCACGCTCCCCTACTGGGACTGGACGGCCGACCGCACCACCGCCGCCTCGCTCTGGGCCCCGGACTTCCTCGGCGGCACCGGCCGCGCCCGCGACGGCCAGGTCACCGACGGCCCGTTCGCCCGCTCCGGCAACCGCTGGACGATCAACGTCCGCGTCGACGGCCGCGACTACCTCCGCCGCGACCTGGGCGCCGGCGGCCGCCAGCTGCCGACGCGCGCCGAGGTCGACTCGGTCCTGGCGATGGAGACGTACGACTCGGCGCCCTGGAACAGCGCCTCCGACGGCTTCCGCAACCACCTCGAAGGCTGGCGCGGCGTGAACCTCCACAACCGCGTCCACGTCTGGGTCGGCGGCCAGATGGCCACCGGCGTCTCCCCGAACGACCCGGTCTTCTGGCTCCACCACGCCTTCATCGACAAGCTCTGGGCCACCTGGCAGTCCCGCCACCCCAAGGCGACCTACCTCCCCGCCGCCGGCACCCCGAACGTCGTCGACCTCCACGACACGATGCGCCCCTGGAACGACGTGACCCCGGCCGACATGCTCGACCACACGGCCCACTACACCTTCGACACGGCGGCCTGACCGCCGCACCGGCTCAAGCGGACGGCGTCGACATGACCGAGGACCACACCCCGAACCACTGCTCGGCGCCGTACTCCTCGAACCGCTCCACCTCACCGAAACCCAGCTTCGCCGCGAGGCGCATCGCCCGCTCGTTGGCGGTCTGGGTGCAGAGCACCACCGGCTCACCGGGCAGCGCCCCGGCAACCCATTCGAGCGCCGCCGCGCACGCCTCGGCGCCGTACCCGCGCCCCCACGCCCCCGGCAGGAACATGTAGCCGAGCTCGACCTCCCCGCCCTCCGCCCGGACATGCCCCGGCCGCTCCGCGTCGCGCCGGTCGAGCGTGACCATGCCGATCACCGCTCCGTCGGCCTCGACCACGAACAGCCCGAACCGCCTCCCGGGCACCTCGGGCATCACCCGCTCCAGCTCATCGCGAGGCCGAGCGCCACCGACGTACGCCCCCACCTCAGGCGAGGCGAACAGCTCGACGAACGCCGCCCGGTCCCGGGCCTCGGCCCCGCGGAGCACGAGCCGCTCGGTCGCTATCGGTGCGGGCGGCCACGGAACGGATCCAGCTTCGGTCATGGCGGGCAACCTACACGGCGCGCCACAACAGACCACCAGAACTACGCTGTTCCTCGTGAACGAGATGCCCCAGGACCACCGCCCCTCGAAGTCCGTCCGCGTCCTCCTCGCCGAGGACCAGGGAATGATGCGAGGCGCGCTCGCCCTCCTCCTCGGCATGGAGCCGGACATCGAGGTGGTGGCCCAGGTCGGCCGCGGCGACGAGATCGTCCCCACGGCGCTCACGGCCCGGCCGGACGTCGCCCTCCTGGACATCGAACTGCCGGGCCGCTCGGGCCTCGACGCCGCCGCCGACCTCCGCGACGAGGTCCCCGACTGCCGCGTCCTGATCCTCACCACCTTCGGCCGCCCCGGTTACCTCCGCCGCGCGATGGAGGCCGGCGCGGCCGGCTTCCTGGTCAAGGACGGCCCGGTCGAGGACCTGGCCGAGGCCATCCGCAAGGCCCTCCGCGGCGAAACGGTCATCGACCCGGCGCTCGCCGCGGCCGCCCTCAGCGCGGGCCCGAACCCGCTGACGGCCCGCGAACGCGACGCCCTGGGCGCCTCCGTCGACGGCGCGACGATCGCCGACATCGCGGCCACCCTCCACCTCTCGGAGTCGACGGTCCGCAACTACCTCTCGTCGGCCATCGGCAAGACGGGCACCCGCAACCGTATGGAAGCGGTACGGGCGGCCCGCCAGCAGGGCTGGCTCTAGGCCGCCGGCCATCCGAGCCGCTGGCGCCGCAGCAGCGTCACCACCGCCGCGCCGCCCAACCCGATGTTGTGCGCCAGGCCCACCCGTGCCCCCGCCACCTGCCGGGCGCCCGCTTCACCGCGTAGTTGCCAGACCAGTTCGGCTGCCTGGGCCAGGCCCGTGGCGCCCAGGGGGTGGCCCTTGGAGATGAGGCCGCCGGAGGGGTTGACGACCCAGCGGCCGCCGTAGGTCGTGGCGCCCGACTCGACGAGTTTGCCGGAGGCGCCCTCCTCGCACATGCCCAGCGCCTCGTAGGTCAGGAGTTCGTTGATGGAGAAGCAGTCGTGGAGTTCCACCACGTCGACGTCCTCGATGCCCAGACCCGAAGCCTCGTAGACCTGGCGGGCTGCCGCCCTCGACATCGGGCGGCCCACGACGTCGATGCAGGAGCCGGAGGAGAAGGACTCCTCCGTGTCGGTGGTCATGGCCTGGGCGGCGATCTCCACCGCGCGGTCGGCCAGGGCGTGTTCCGCAACGAAGCGTTCCGACACCACCACCGCCGCGGCGGCGCCGTCCGAGGTCGGGGAGCACTGGAGTTTGGTGAGCGGGCGGTGGATGGTCTTGGCGGCGAGGATCTCGTCGACCGTGTAGACGTCCTGGAACTGGGCGTTGGGGTTCTGGGACGAGTGGCGGTGGTTCTTGGCGGCGACGGCGGCGAGCTGGACCTCGGTGGTGCCGTAGCGGTCCATGTGTTCGCGGGCGGCGTTGCCGAAGATCTGGGCGGTGGGCGGGGTCATCTCGAAGCCGTGGGCGGCGGCCATGACGCCGTAGTGGCGGGCGACGGGTGACGTCTTGAAGTCGCCCCCGTCCGAGCCTCCGCCCAGCGCACCCCGCGCCATCTTCTCGAAGCCCAGCGCGAGCACACAGTCGGCCGCGCCGCCCTCCACCAGCTGGCGGGCGAGCATCAGGGCGCTCGAACCGGTCGCGCAGTTGTTGTTGACGTTGTAGACGGGTACGCCAGTGAGCCCGAGTTCGTACGTGGCGCGCTGGCCGGCCGTCGAGGGCTGGAAGCAGTAGCCGACCGGGACCTGCTCGACCAGCGTGTACGGGATGCCCGCGTCGGCCAGGGCGGCCGTGCCGGCTTCCTTGGCCATGTCCCAGTACTGCCAGTCGCGCGTCTCCGGCTTCTCGAACTTCGTCATGCCCACACCGACGATGAATGACCGCATAGCGAAAGCCCCCTCAGTCCCTCGGCAGGCCGAGCAGGCGCTCGGCCACCACGTTCAGCTGCACTTGCGTCGTTCCGCCCGCGATCGTCAGGCACCGCGACATCAACATCCCGTGCACCGCCCGTGGCGACGGCAGGAGTTCCAGCGTCAGCTCGGCGACCTTCTGCTGGTGCAGGGTCTGGACGAGCTTGCGGACGCTCGCGCCCGGGCCGGGTTCCAGGCCGGATACCTGGAGCAGGGTCGTCCGCAGGCCGATGCAGGCCAGGGCGTGGGCCTCGGCGACGAGGGCGCCGATCCGGACCCGCAGCGCGGAGTCCCTGCCGTCGCAGGCGGCGATCAGGGACTCCAGGCCCGTGTCGAAGGCCACCTGGTCGGCCATGTGCACGCGCTCGTTGCCGAGCGTGTTGCGGGCGACCTGCCAGCCGCCCCCGACCTCGCCGACGACGGCGTCGGCCGGCAGCGGCACGTCGTCGAAGAAGACCTCGTTGAAGAGGGAGTCTCCGGTGATCTCCTTCAGTGGGCGGACGGTGATCCCGGGCGTGTTCTTCATGTCGACGACGAAGTAGGTGAGGCCGCGGTGCTTGGGCGCGTCGGGGTCGGTACGGGCGAGCAGGATGCCGTAGTCGGCCCACTGGGCCGCGCTCGTCCACACCTTCTGGCCGTTCACCCGCCAGGAGCCGTCGGCACCGCGCTCCGCCCGCGTGCGCAGGGAAGCGAGGTCCGATCCTGCCTCCGGCTCGGAGAAGAGCTGGCACCACTGCTGCTCGCCGCGCAGGGTCGGGCCGAGGTGGCGGGCCTGCTGCTCGGCCGTCCCGTACGCGAGCAGGGACGGGATCACCCACGTGGCGATGGAGAGCGGAGACAGACGGATCCCCAGGGAGTCCATCTCGCGCTGCACGGCCAGCTGTTGGACCGGGCCGGCGCCCAGGCCGTACGGCTTCGGCAGGTGCGGCGCCGCGTATCCCGTCCCCGCAAGCGCCCTCCGGGCTTCCCGTGGGTCCAAGCCGACGGCTCCCGCGAGGACTTCGCGCGCCTCGCGCCGGAAGTCCTCCGCCTCCTCCGGGAGTTCGACGCGCAACTCGCGCCGCGCCCCCGCCGCCGCGTGCCGTAAGGCCGTCAGCCGGTGCGCATCGCCCGTGCCGAGGAGCTCGCGCGCGACCAGCGCCCGCCGCAGGTACAGATGGGCGTCGTGCTCCCATGTGAAGCCGATGCCGCCGAGCACCTGGACGCAGTCCTTGGCGCAGCCGTACGCGGTGTCGAGAGCGGTCGCGGCGGCGAGCGCGGCCGTGTACGAGCGGATCTCGGCCTCCTCGCCCGGCGCCGCCCGCGCCGCGTCCCACACCAGCGCCCGCGCCTGTTCGAGGCGGACGAGCATGTCGGCGCAGAGGTGCTTGACACCCTGGAACCGGCCGATGGGGTGTCCGAACTGGACGCGGGTGCGGGCGTGTTCCGCCGCCGTCTCCACCGCCCGCGCGGCCGTTCCGCACGCGTCCGCCGCGTACAGCACCGCGGCCAGATCGCGTACGAGGCCGGAGTCGACGCCGGCGAGCAGCCGGTCGGCGGGGACCAGGACGCCGTCGGCGGCGACCTTCCCCGTAGGCCGCGTCGGGTCGGCGCTGTCGCCGTCCGGGCGTACGTCCACGGTGCCGGCGTCCACCGCCAGCCAGACGACGCCGTGCGACGCCGAGCGCGCGGCCAGGACCAGCAGGTCGGCGTGGGCGGCGCCGAGGACGGGCGGGGCCAGGCCGTCGAGGACCAGGCCGTCGTCGACGAGGGAGGGGGCGACCGTCAGGGTCCCGGCCCCGAACGCCACCGCCGCGATCCGCTCCCCGGCCGCCAGCGCACCCGCCGACTCCCCGTGCCCGGCCCGCCGCAGCAGCTCGGCGGCGAGCACGGTCGGCAGGTACGGCCCCGGCAGCAGCGCGCGCCCCGCCTCCTCCAGGACCACGGCGAGGTCGACGAGGTCACCGCCCCCGCCCCCGTACTCCTCGGGCAGATGGACCCCGAGCAGGCCCTGCGCCGCCGCGCCGTCCCAGTACGCGGGGCGGCCCAGAGCCAGGTCGGGGACGTCGAGGTGCTTGCGCACCGCCTCGGGCGGTACGGCGCGGGTGAGCCAGCCGCGTACGGATCGGGCGAGCTCCCGCTGTTCATGCGTGATGGCGATGCCCATGGCACCGCAGACTAGAACACGTTCCAATCTGACGGAAGGTCAGAAACTGTGTGGACTATGGAACTTCGATGCCTCGGCGACTCGGGGACTCGGCGACTTCGGTCCCGGTCCACTTCAGTCCGGCGGCTTCAGCTCGAGTCCGTGGCGCCTGCCGATCTCGGCGATCCGCGCGTAGTCGGGCGGCTCCTCCGACAGTGGAGGCAGGGTGTTCGACTCGGCGGGCTCGCCCACCTCGGCGAAGAACTTGTCGAAGCCGCCCGGTGTGTAGACGGTCAGGATCCTGGACTCCTCCACCACCTCCGGCTGCTCGTCGGTCCCGGCGGGAATGTGGAAGTACGAACCCGGTCCGGCGTCCACCGCCTCGCCGGCCAGGTGCATGCGCAGCCGGCCCTCCAGCACGTAGACGGACTCGGCGACGTCGTGCGTGTGCGGCGGCGGGCCCCAGCCCTCGCGCAGCCACATCTCCATGACGCTGCACACGTCCCCGGACTCCTCGCCCGAGAGCTTCACCGTGTACAGCCCGTTCATGAACCAGAACGATCTGCCTTCGCCGAACTTCAGCGAGACCTTCTCAGCCATGAGGACGGACCTCCTCTCCCTCTTGACCTTGCTCCTTCCAGCGTCCGGCCGCCCGGAGCGCCTCGCAACCGCCACGAGCGCCCCACGAGCCCCCCCCAAGAGCCACCCACGAGCGCCGCCCACATGCGCTTCCCGTTCGAGTGAACGCCCGGCCGAGCCGGACGCGCGGCCCCCGGCCCGTTCCTAGGGTCGAGATCATGACGATTCCCACCGAACCCATCGGCAGCCTTCCGCGTCAGCAGGGCGAGACCGTCGCCGACACCCTGGCCCGGCTGGAGAAGCTGGGCAGCCCCGTGCTGGTCGACGGCGACCACGACAAGCCCAGCACCCTCACGTATCCGCTCAAGGGGCTCACGAACATCACCCCGGACGGGGTGGTCGTCCCGTACGCCGACGGGCACACGCGGCAGCTCCCGCGCCTGACGGCCGGCCCGTTCCGCTACGGGGTGCGGGCGGACACGTACCTCCGCGAGGCGAGGAAGCACACCACCCTCCCGGTGAAGGCGACCGTGGTCGCGCCCTCCGCGCTCAGCCTGCTCTACCCGGCCGACGGGATCGACGGCTACGCGCGCGAGGAGTTCCGGAGCGACCTCGTCGACCAGTCCGAGGCCGAGATCCGGGCCTGCCTCGACGCCGGGGCGCACAGCGTGCAGCTGGACTGCGGCCTGCACCGGCTGACGCTCAAGCTGGACCCCTCGGGCGGGGTGCTCGACGACTTCGTCGCGCTCGACAACCAGGTCCTGGCTCGCTTCTCGGAACCGGAGCGCGCCCGCATCGGCGTGCACACCCACCCGGGCGCGGACCTGGATTCGACCCACAGCCTGGACGTCGACTACGCCGAGCTGCTGCCGAAGTTCCTCCGGCTCAAGGCCGGCAGCTTCTACCTCTCGCTGGCGAGCGAGTCCGATCCCGACCGGGTCCTGAACGTGGTCGCCGCACACCTGCCCCCGAACTCCCGGGTGTTCGTCGGTGTGACCGACCCGCTCGACGCGGCGGTCGAGACTCCCGAGCAGGTAAGGGACCGGGTGCTTGCCGCCGCCCGCCACCTCCCCCTCGACCGCCTCGGCACCTGCGACGACACCGGCTTCGCGGACTTCGCCGACGACAGGTCGACGTCACGCGAACTCGCCTTCGCGAAGATCGACGCCCGGGTGAAGGGCACAGAGCTCGCCGCCGACGAGCTCGGCCTGTAGGGGCGAGGGAACGCACACGGCTGCGCGCCTGTCCCGGTGGCGGTACGTACCGGGGCAGGCGCGCAGTGGCGCGTCAGCGGCCGGAGCGGGGTCACCGACACGACCGACGGGAAACTCGGCCGACGGGAAGCTCGGGCCACGGGAGCGCGACCCACGGGATGCTCGGCCACGGGAAGCTCGGCCGACGGCAGGACGGTGTGGTCCGAGTGCGACGCGTAGGGCACCATGGGCGCCCGTACCCACGTACTCACCAGTAGGAGGACCCGCCCATGACCGCCGAGCCCACCCCCGAGATCCTCGCCGCCTTCGAGGCCGCCAAGGGCTTCATGCCGGTCAAGGAAGGGCTCGCGCTGTACGAGGCCGCGGCCGAGGCCGCCGCCCTTGGGCTCCCGCTCCTGGAGGTCGGCACGTACTGCGGGCGCTCGACCATCCTCCTCGCCGACGTGGCGCGGGCGGCCGGGACCGTGGCCGTCACCGTGGACCACCACCGGGGCAGCGAGGAGCAGCAGCCGGGCTGGGAGTACCACGACGCGAGCGTCGTCGACCCCGAGGTCGGCGTCATGGACACGCTGCCCACCTTCCGCCGCACCCTCCGCAAGGCCGGCCTGGAGGACCACGTCATCGCGATCGTCGGCCGGTCCCCGCAGGTCGCGGCCGTGTGGGGCGGGCAGCTCGGCTTCGTCTTCATCGACGGCGGCCACACCGACGAGCACGCCACCGCCGACTACGAGGGCTGGGCCCCCAAGGTCGCCCCCGGGGGCCTGCTCGTCATCCACGACGTCTTCCCGAACCCGGAGGACGGCGGCCAGGCCCCGTACCGCATCTACCTCCGGGCCCTGGAGTCCGGCGACTTCGAGGAGATCTCGGTCACGGACTCCCTCCGGGTCCTGCGCCGGGTCGAGAAGGGCTAGCGCAGGGGCCGGCGAGAAGGGCTGGCGAAAGGAGCCGACGAGAGGGGCTGGCGAGAGGGGCTAGTACAGCGACGTCACGTACAGGCAGTTCGTGTACGTGTAGCCCGACTCGATCTTCGTCGTGCTGCCCTTCCTCACCCCCTGCGAGGTCGTCGTGCCCGCGCGCTTCTGGAGCATCTGGTAGTTGCCCGGCGGCAGCATCAGCGTCCGCTTCGGGTACTTCGAGGACGAGCCGGAACAGGGCTTCGGTCCGCCGCCCTTGGGGATGAGGATGGTCGGGTACGTCTTGCAGCTGCCGCACGCCGGGATGGTGATGCGGCCGGTGACGGGGCCGGTGTAGAGGAGTTCGACCTCGCCCGGGCCGTCGTTGCTGACGACCATGGGCTGGCCCGAGCCGTCGGCGCTGTCCCCGGAGGGGACCTTGTCGCCGGCGGCCGGGGTCTCCTGGGCGATCTCGGCGGCGATGGCGACGTTGCGGGCCTGGGCGTTCTGCGGGCTGCCGGGGTACGCCTTGACGTAGTCGTTCATCGCCGAGACGGCCTCGTCGTACTCCTTCTTCTTGAAGTGGTCGATCCCGCACGCGAAGTCGCCGCGCTGGATCGACCGCTTGGCGTCCTGGCCGAGGGAGGCGAAGGTCGCGTTGGGGAGGAGGCCGACGGTGGTGTCGAAGCGGCGCAGTTCGGCGACGCCGTCGCAGGGCGAGACGGCGAGGGACTTGTCGCGGGTGCGCAGGCCCTCGCGGAGGGTGGGCTCGACCTTCGTCGCGTACGGCGACTGCGGGAAGGTGCTCAGCAGCTCGTTGAGCTGGTCGCCGGAGGTGCTCTCCTGGCCGGCCAGGCCGATCGTGCGCGTGCCGCACTCGAAGAGCGACTGGGCGAGCGGGTCGTCGGCCTTGCCGACGAGGCTGCCGAGCAGCCGGCGGTCCACCGTCTCGGGGAGGGCGCGCAGGTGCTTGAGGGGGGCGACGGCGTTGCAGTAGTCCTGCTTGTCGTACGGGGCGGACACCGTCTTGTAGTAGGTGACGAGCCGGTCGGGGACCTGCTTCGCGGCGCGCGATCCGGCGTGCCGGGCGCCGATGTCCTGGTACGTGGCCAGGGCCTGGCGGTAGGTCGCCTCGACGCTCGCGAAGGACTGGCCCTCGCCCTGCTTCACCTGGGTGTCGGCGGCGGCCAGGCGGTCGAGCAGCGCCTGCTCGATGGCCTCGTCGCGCGCCGCGCCGTACGCGAAGGTGCCGCCGCCGGGGACGACGAGCAGCAGCGCGAGCGCGGCCGGCAGCGCGAGGCCGCGGCGCGGGGCCGGGAGCGCCAGGGTGTCGGGGTTCGCGCGCAGGCCGCGGCGGGCGCCGTCGGCGGCGGCGAGGAGGAGGAAGAGCCCGTACGCGACGAGCGCGCCGAGCGGGACGCCGTCGGGGTCGGCGGGCAGCGCGACGACGAGCAGGGCGACGGTGGCGGCCCAGCACACGGCGGCGGACTTCCAGTGCTTGAGGAAGACGTAACCGAGGCCGAGGCAGGAGAGGTTGAGCAGGGCGACGGCCGCTGCCTGGGCGGGGTTCGCGGGACCGGGCGGCGGCCCGGGGGGTGGTGGCGGTGTGGCGACCATCACCGGCGGCTGACCCGGGGGCGCGGGCGGAACCGCGTCCGGGGCGGGCGCGTGCGCGGGAGGCGGCGGTAACGACGGGCCCCCGCCCGGCGCCCCTCCCCCGCCCGTGTACTCCCAAGGTCTGGGTGTTGCGTTGGTCTCGTTTGACGCGTTGGACGCGTTGGACGCGTTGGACGCGTTCGACTCGCTGGTCTCGTTGGACGCGTTGGTCTCGTCGCTGCGGTCGCGATGCTCTTCGCCCGTCACCGTGCCCCCTCTGCTCGTCGCGGCAGTTCCCCGCACTTACCCTTCACGATCCCTTTACACACACGGTTCCGGTGCAGGCAATCCCGGCCGGAAACCGTTACCGTCGCGGGGTGCCCCACCACCACCGGAAGCTTCTCGCGCTCGCCCTGCCGTCCGCTCTGGCGCTCGCCCTGACGGCCTGCGGCGGCGCCGCCGAGTCCGCGGCGCCGCGGCCCGCTCGCACCGTCGGCGCCGACGCCAAGGCCACGGCCACGGCCGCACCCAGTCGTACGCCCGCCGCTGCGCCGGCGGCGCCCGCCGCGCCTCTCGCGGGGCGGACGATCGTGATCGACCCCGGGCACAACCCCGGCAATTTCCGGCATTCCGCCGAAATCAACAAGAAGGTGGATATCGGCACGAACCGCAAGGAGTGCGACACCACCGGCACGTCCACGAACAACGGTTACACCGAAGCCGCGTACACCCTCGATGTTTCACACCGTCTTCGCGATCTCCTCAAGAAGCAGGGCGCCAGGGTCGTCCTCGTCCACGACGCCGACCGCCCGTACGGGCCCTGCATCGACGAGCGCGCGCGGATCGGCAACGAGGCGAAGGCCGACGCCGTCGTGTCCGTCCACGCGGACGGTTCGGCGGCCGGGAACCGCGGGTTCCATGTGATCCTGCCCGCGAAGGTGAGGGGCGGGAGCGCCGACACCGCGAAGATCGTGGGTCCGTCCCGTACCCTCGGCGAGGCGCTGGTCACGCAGTTCGCCCGCGCGACCGGGACGAAGCCGGCCAACTACATCGGATCCGGCACCGGGTTGGACGTCCGCGACGATCTCGGGGGCCTCAATCTCTCGACCGTTCCCAAGGTGTTCATCGAATGCGGCAATATGCGTGATCCGAAGGACGCCACGCTGTTCACCGACGCCGCGTGGCGCCAGAAGGCGGCGCAGGGGATCGCGAACGGCATCGCGGCCTATCTCAAGGGGTAGGAACTCGGATCCAGGATCCGGGGCCGGAGCCTGTGAACGATCGGGCGAACGATAGATTCGATCGGTACGCTCCGTACGCTCCATGCTCTCCGTACGTTTCCGTACGATGGGGCCGCCCCCGTGCTTCGCGCCACCCCGACGAGACGACCCGACGAAGGACTCTTACGTGAATATCCGCTCCCTCACCCGAGGCGACGGCGTGCTGGCCGGTGCTGCGGTGCTGCTTTTCATCGCCTCGTTCCTGGGCATCTCCGGCTGTAGCGGGCCGGACGAGATGTGCAAGGGGTACGACTCCGCGTACTCGTGGGAGGTCTCCCCGCTCGGCTGGGGTGCCGTCTTCCTCGGCATCGCCGGTGCCGCGCTCGTGATCCTCACCCGCGCGCTGCCGCAGGCTCAGCCGCGCAAGGTGCTCGGCCTGGAGCTCGGACAGGTCGGCGCGGCCTTCACCGTCGCCTCGGCGTGGTCCATGCTCATGTGGGTCTTCGAGTCGGGCAACGCCGGCGCCGGCCTGATCCTCGGCCTCATCGCCTCGCTCGTCATCGCCGGCGCCGCGGTGGCCGGCCCGCTGGTCCCGGCGCTCCAGGCGCCGCTGGTCGGTGCGCCGAAGCCGCAGACCCCGCAGCCGTACGGCGTGCAGCCGGGTGCCCAGCAGGGCGTCCCGGGCGGTTACGGCTACCCGGGCGCGCAGCAGCCGTACGGCGCTCAGCCGGACCCGTCGCTCGGCGGCGGCCAGCCCTTCGGCGCCCAGCCCCAGCCGCAGTCCGCTCAGCCCCAGGCCGCCCAGGCCCAGCCGCAGGCCGCCCAGGCCCCGGCCCCGACGCCGGCCGCGACCCCGGCGGCCACTCCGGCTCCGGCGGCCTCGGACTTCGCGCCGTTCTGGTTCGCCGTCCCGGTGGCCCGTCCGCTCTACAGCGAGGACGGCGGCACCGCCCCGATCGCCGAACTGGCCCCCGGCACCTGGTACCTGGCCGTCGACCAGCGCGGTCAGGCCCTGGTGGCGCAGACGCAGGACGGCCGGCGCGGTGTGCTCCAGGACACGACGGGCATCCAGCGCGGCTGATCTCCACCGCCTGACGACCTGTACGGCGACGGCCCCTCGCCCGGATCCCTTCCGGGCGGGGGGCCGTTGCCGTACAGTGCCGACCCGGCCGACTTGGCTGACGTATCGTCAGAAAGGCTGCGCGGCATGCGACTCGGACTCGCCCTCGGCTACTGGGGCCGCGGCCCCTCCCCCACGCACCTCGCACTCGCCCGCGAGGCCGAGGCGCTCGGCTACCACTCGGTGTGGACCGCAGAGGCATGGGGATCCGACGCCTTCACCGCGCTCACCTGGATCGCCGCGCACACCTCGCGGATCCGGCTGGGCACGGCGGTCGCGCAGATGGCCGCCCGGACGCCGACCGCGACCGCGATGCACGCGCTGACGCTCGACCACCTCTCCGGCGGCCGGATGACGCTCGGGCTCGGGCTCTCGGGGCCGCAGGTGGTGGAGGGCTGGTACGGGCGCCCGTTCCCGCGCTCGCCGCTCACCGCGACCCGGGAGTACGTGGACGTGGTGCGGCAGGTGCTGCGCCGCGAGGGGCCCGTCACGCTCGACGGGCGCTACCACCCGCACCCGTACACCGGCCCGGACGGCACCGGCCTCGGCAAGCCGCTCAAGCCCATCACGCATCCGCTCCGCGCCGGGCTGCCCGTGCTGCTCGGCGCCGAGGGCCCCAAGAACATCGCGCAGACGCTCCGGATCGCCGACGGCTGGCTGCCCCTCTACTGGTCGCCCAGCCGCTGGGCCGAGGTCTACGCCCTGCCGGCCGCGCTCCCCGAGAACTTCCTGGTCGCGCCGATGGTGCGGGCACAGCTCTGCGACGACGTCGCCGCGGGGCTGCTGCCCGTCAAGGCGATGCTGGGCTTCTACATCGGGGGCATGGGGCACGCGGCCCGCAACTTCCACGCGGACCTGATGGCGCGCATGGGGTACGAGGCGGAGGCCCGGCACATCCAGGAACTGTTCGCGGCCGGGCGCCGCGAGGAGGCCGTGCTGGCCGTGCCGGACGCCTTCGCGGACGAGATCTCGCTCGTGGGGCCACGGGAACGGATCGCGGAGCGGCTCGCGGAATGGCGGACGGGCCCGGTGACGGACCTGCTGGTCACGGCACCGGACCCGGCGACGCTGCGTACGCTCGCGGAACTGGGTCTCTGAGCGGTCAGCCGCCGCTGAGCTGGGAGGCGCTCGGCACCTTGTCGACGACCTCGGCGCCCGCGCTCTTCCCCGCGTCCTTCACTCTGTTGATGACGCCCTCGAAGGCGCCGACGTCGCCGTCGGTCACGTCGCCCTTGCGGAGCTTCGTACCGAGCCCCTTCAGCGACTCGATGCCGGCGCTCAGCGGCGCGACCGCCTTCGACAGGAGCGGGTCGCCCTTGGCGTTGTTCACAGCGGCCTTGAGGCGGTTGTAGGTGAACGCGCCCGCGAGGCCCGCCTTGACGAGGGCGAAGGTGCGGCCGTCGGCACCCTTCTTGAACTTGCCCGCGCGATAGGGCTTCACGATCCACTGGTAGGTGGCGCCCGCCGCGAGGCCCGCGTTCGCGATGAAGCGGGTCTTGGCCAGCTTCTGCTTCTCGAAGCTCGCGCTGGGCGACGGGGTCGCGGTCGTGGTCGCTCGCGCCTGGACGTCCGCGCTCGTCGTCATGTTCTGCGAGCTGTCGCCGCCGCAGGCGGCCGTGGTCGAGAGCAGCGCGCCGGACAGGAGGACGGCGACGAGGGCGCGGCGGGCACGCGGGAAGCGGGGCACGGTGGGCATGGCGTCAGCCTCGCCCGGAGCCCCCGGGCGTGCCAGCGGAGTGCGTCCGTAAGGGTTCCGCCGTCCCTTCCTGCACCCGCACCCATGGATATCCCCGCAGGTCAGAGCCGTGGGACGTCCCTCCGCGTCCCTGGGACGGCGAGACCTCTGGCCCTCACCGCCGGGCCCCTCGGAGAGTGATCACCGAGAGCGGAACGAGAGGTTCGAGGGATAGATGGTCAGAAGCCGCGTGTGCACCGGTGGGGGCCGGTGCCAGTGGTATTACGGGGCGCCCGACGCCCGGCTGCGGCCGGGCATCGGGACGTACCGGGGGTTCCGGACGACCGCGGGCGTGCCGCAGGAGCGTCTGGTGGTGCCGAGCGGGCGGGTGTCGCTGCTCATCGGCTTCGGCGGGGAGCTGCGGGTCCGAGGAGGCTCGGGCGGGGGTGCCGGCGGCGGTTTGAAAGCCGGCTTCGGAGCCGCTTCCGGGGCCGGGTTCGGAGCCGGCTCCGGCGGGGGTACGAGCGCGGGGCGGCACCGGTCGCTCGTGTCCGGGCTGCACACCCGGGCCCGGGTCCTCGGGCACGGGGGCGAGGCGTACGGCGTGGAGCTGGCGCTCGCGCCCTGGGCGGCGTACCGGATCTTCGGCAGCCCGCTCGGCGAGCTCGCCGACACGCTCGCCGACCCGGCCGACGTGCTCGGCGCCCGCGCCCGGCACCTGGGCGAGGCCCTGGCGGAGGCGCCGGGCTGGCCGGAGCGGTTCGCGCTGCTCGACGCGACGCTGCTGCGCTGGACGGCGGAGGCGGAAGCGGCGCCCGGGCCCGCACCGGCCGTCCTGGAGGCGTGGCGGGTCCTGGAGCGCTCCGGCGGCGCGATCCCGATCCACGAGGTGGCGTCCGAGACGGGGTGGAGCATGCGGCACCTGGAGAGCCGCTTCCGTGAGCAGCTCGGCATCAGCCCGAAGCGGCTCGCCCGCGTCCTGCGCCTCAACCGGGCGATCCGCCTGCTCACTTCGGGCAGGCCGGCGGCGGACACGGCGGCGGAGTGCGGACTCTACGACCAGGCGCATCTGAGCCGGGAGTTCAAGGCCCTGACGGGGCTGCCGCCGGGGCGGTTCCTGGCGGGCCGGGAGACGGCGAGCGCCTGGATAGCGGGCTGAGGGGGCGCTAGGCGCCTGGATGGCGGGCCGAGGGGGCGCCGGGCGGCCCCTCGGCGGACCCTGCGGTTTTTTCCAATGCGGAAACCGGTCGCGGATGTCATTGTTGATCTTGCGGGGGCTTTCGCCTCAACAGATGGGCGGGTCCCGGTGCGACAGGGGTGCACCGGGGCCCGCGCATTCAACCGGTCGACTCAGCCGGTCAGGAGTTCTTCTCCTGGCTCGGGATGAAGCGGCCCGTACAGGTGGGCGCGCTGTCCTTGTCGCCCTTCTTGGGCAGGGCGGAGCAGACCCAGACCGAGCCGTCGTCCGGTGCCGCGATCAGCGGCGTGTAGACGTCCCGGTCGTAGTGGACGACATCGGCCTGGGCGGCGCCGTCGGAGTTGTTGACGACGACGGTGGCACCGATCTCGGCGAACGTGATGCGGCCCCAGGCGGCCTGGCAGGCGCGGCTGTAACGCAGCTCGATCACGAGGTCCTTGGGGATGGAGCCGGTGCGGACGGTGACCGCGTCGGCTCCGCAGTTCATCTTCTTCGGGTCCTTGCCCTCGCAGCCCGTGAGCTTGCAGCCGGTGGCCGGGCCCGCGACCTTCACGACCGGCTTGGGCTTGGGCGGCGCGGCGTCGCCGGTGAGGGCGACGACCGCGTACGTGGCGGCGCCGGCCGTCAGGAGCGCCGCGAGGCCGAGCGAGGCCCACAACGTCCGGCGGCGACGGCCCGTGGCCGGATTCCGACCCTCCTCCGGCCCCGAATCCGACTCCGGCCGTGACTCCGACTCCGGTCCGGACTCGGGGTCCGACGGCGAATCGGCCTCCGGCTCGGGCGCGGTACGCCGCGCCTCCTCCTCGTCCCAGAGCGCGAGCAGCGGCTCCGGGTCCGTCGCACAGAGCCGGGCCAGGCTCTCGACGGCGTCACGCGGCGGGAACTGCTTGCCGTTGACCCAGCGTTCCCACGACGATTTGGCGTAGTGCGTCTTCTCGCTGAGCTGAGCGAAGCTCGATCCCGACGCCTTCTTCAAGGCAAGCAGTTCGCTTGCCAGGTCCTTGACCGACCCCGCACGGTCCATCTTTGACCGGTACTCCTGTCATGCGTGTTCATGCCAGCCATGAACACGCACATATTAGGGCCACGTGCGGGCGCTTTCGCGCCACCGGCTGAGCAACCGGTTTTGTGCATCATGCACAAAGTTCGCGCACCAAACAGGTGTAACAGGCACTTAAAGCTGTCACTTACAGCAGTCGGGCTCCAGGCCCCGCGGCAGCCGCTCGCCGCCGAAGACCGCGACCGTCGCCTCCTCGCCGCCGAGCGCCGCCACCGCGAGCAGCAGCGAACCCGCGGTCCAGGTCGTCTGCTCCTCCGGCCAGACGGCCCGGTTGCCCTCGAAGACGTAACCGGTCCAGTAGTTGCCGTTGCCGGCCCGCAGGTGCTGGATCGCCTGGAGGATCTCCAGGGCCCGGTCCGACTCCCCCATCACCCAGAGCGTGAGCGCGAGTTCGCAGCTCTCGCCGCCGGTGACCCAGGGGTTGGGCAGCACGCAGCGCACACCGAGGCCGGGCACGACGAAGTCGTCCCACTTCTCCTCGATCCGCGCCTTCGCCTCCGCGCCGGTCACGGCGCCACCGAGGACCGGGTAGTACCAGTCCATCGAGTAGCGGGACTTGTCGAGGAAGCGCTCCGGATGACGGCGGATCGCGTGGCCGAGCGCGCCGGCCGCCAACTCCCAGTCGGGCTGCGGCTCGTCGCGCTCGTCGGCGATCGCCAGCGCGCAGCGCAGCGCCTGGTGGATCGACGAACTGCCGGTCAGCAGCGCGTCGTTCACCGGCGTGCCGTCCGCCTCCCGCTTCCAGCCGATCTGTCCGCCGGGCTGTTGCAGCCCGAGGACGAACTCGACGGCCGCGTAGACGACGGGCCACATGCGGTCGAGGAAGGCGTCGTCGCCCGTCGACAGGTAGTGGTGCCAGACGCCGACGGCTATGTACGCGACGAAGTTGGACTCCCGGCCGCGGTCGGTGACGTCGTCCGGGTCGCCGTCCTGATAGGCCGCGTACCAGGAGCCGTCGCCGTTCTGGTGCCGGGCCAGCCACTCGTACGCCCGCCGCGCCGCCTCGTGCTCGCCGGCCGTGTCCAGGGCCATCGCGGCCTCGGTGTGGTCCCAGGGGTCGAGGTGGTGACCGCGGAACCACGGTATGGCGCCGTCCTCCCGCTGTGCGGCGAGGATGCCGGTCACGGTCTCCGCGGCCTGCTCGGCGGTCAGGACGCCGGGGAGCACCAGGTGCTCCGCCATCCGCTCGGGGCTCGTCACTTGGCGTCGGCCTTCGCGGCGTCGGCGGAGTCCACGGCTTCGGCGGCAGAGTCCACTGCGGCGTCGGCGGCAGCGGCAGCCGCGTCGGCGGCGGCCTTCGGCAGGTGGGGCTTGGTCGCGTAGGCGACGAAGCTCTTGCCGACGACCGGGTTGAGCAGCTGCTCGGCGATCCGGGTCACGGCGGGCTTCTTCATGATGTCCCAGACGAGCAGCTTGTGGTACGCGCGGACCGGCAGCGCCTTGTCGTTGTCCACGCCGAACGCGCACTTGAGCCACCAGTACGGCGCGTGCAGGGCGTGGGCGTGGTGGGTGCCGTACGGCCGCAGGCCCGCCTCGCGCATCTTGGCGAGGAGCTCGTCGGCCTTGTAGATGCGGATGTGGCCGCCCTCGACCTCGTGGTACTCGTCGGACAGCGCCCAGCAGACCTTCTCGGGGCCGTAGCGCGGGACGGTGACGGCGATCCGGCCGCCGGGCTTGAGGACCCGGACCATCTCGGCGAGCACGCCCTTGTCGTCCGGGATGTGCTCCATGACCTCGGAGATGATGACGACGTCGAAGGACTCGTCGGGGAAGGGCAGGTTGAGCGCGTCGCCCTCCATCGCGGTGGCGCTCGCGCCGGCCGGGGCCTCGCCGGCCTCCTTCATGGCCGCGAACCACTTGGCGACCTCGCGGATCTCCTCGCCGTTCTGGTCGAGGGCGACGACCTGGGCGCCGCGCCGGTAGCACTCGAAGGCGTGCCGGCCCCCGCCACAGCCCAGATCGAGCACGCGGTCGCCGGGGGCGAGCGGGAAGCGGGTGAAGTCGACGGTCAGCACGGGGTCTGCCTTTCAGAGGCTTTGTCGGGGGCGATACCGCGGTGCGTGGGGGGCGGCGGCGTGGGTGTTTCAGGAGCGAGGGGCCGCGGCGCCACGGCTCCGGGCCGCACCTTGTCCGGCGAGGGCCTCGCGGTACAGCTCGGCGGTGCCCTGGGCGGCGCGCGCCCAGGTGAAGTTGGCCAGCACCCGTTCCCGGCCGGCCCGGCCCAGCCGTGCCCGCAGCTCCGGGTCGCCGAGCACCCGCCCGAGCGCCGCGGCGAGCGCCCCCGCGTCGCCCGTCGGCACGGCGAGGCAGGTCTCGCCGTCGGGTCCGGCGACCTCCGGGATCGCGCCGCCGGTGGTGGCGACCAGCGGGGTGCCGGTGGCCATGCCCTCGGCGGCCGGCAGCGAGAAGCCCTCGTAGAGCGAGGGCACGCAGGCGACCTGGGCGGAGCGGTAGAGGTCGACGAGCTCGGCGTCGCTGATGCCCTTGACGAAGCGGACGGCGCCGTCGAGCCCGTACCGCTCGATGGCCTGGGCCACCGGCCCGTCCTCGGCCCGCTTGCCGACGACGACGAGGTGGGCGTCGGGCTGCTCGGTGCGGAGCTTGGCGAGCGCCTCGATCAGGAAGACCAGGCCCTTGAGCGGGACGTCGGCGCTGGAGGTGGTGACGATCCGGCCGGGTACCTCGGCGACGGACGGGTCCGGGGACCACAGCTCGGTGTCGGCGCCGATGTGGACGACCCGGATGCGGTCCTCCCGTACGCCAAGGTGCTCGACGATCTCCTGGCGCGAGGTGCCGGAGACGGTGAGGACCGAGGGCAGCCGGCGGGCGACCCGCTTCTGCATGCGGGTGAAGGCGTACCAGCGGCGGACGGAGGCGCGGCGCTTCCAGTCGGCGGCGGCGTCGAGTTCGAGCTGCCGGTCGACGGTGATGGGGTGGTGGATCGTGGTGACGAGCGGCGCGCCGAGGGCGCGCGGGCCGCCGAGGAGCCCGTAACCGAGGGTCTGGTTGTCGTGGATCACGTCGAAGTCGCCGCGGCGGGCGGCGAGCATGCGCCGGGCCCGGAGCGAGAAGGTGAGCGGCTCGGGGAAGCCGCCGGTCCACATGGTGCCGACCTCCAGGGCGTCGATCCAGTCCCGGTACTCCTCGCGCGCGGGCGTGCGGAAGGGGTCGGGCTGGCGGTAGAGGTCGAGGCTGGCGATCTCGGTGAGCGGGACGCCCTCGTCGAGGGTGGGGTACGGCTGGGAGCCGACGACCTCGACGGTGTGGCCGAGGCGGGCGAGCTCCCGGGAGAGATGGCGGACGTAGACGCCCTGGCCGCCGCAGAACGGATTCCCCTTGTACGTGAGGAGAGCGATCCGCAGCGGACGGTCACGGTCACCGTCCGCGGTGGCGCCGCCCTGCCGGGGGCTCGCCTCAATGGCCTCCGCGGTCAACTGGGACCCCCTTCGAGCGTGCGTTTCGCGGGAGCGTAACCGCCCGCGCTAACCTAGAACAAGTTACAGATCGATCCTGCGACGAGCACTGAATCTACCGGCAGGTAGCTCAGTCGTAAGAGGCGCGTCGGGTGATTCGCACCACGGCCGTCGACCCGCCATACTGTCGCCCCGCCACGCACGGACAAAGCACATACAGCGCACGGACAACGCACGGACACCGCACGGAACGGGACCCATGACCGCGGAAGCCAGACCTGCGTCACCGCCCCTGACAGAGCGCCAGGAGGCCCGTCGGCGGCGCATCCTGCACGCCAGTGCGCAGCTCGCCGGGCGGGGCGGTTTCGACGCCGTCCAGATGCGGGAGGTCGCGGAGGCGGCCGGGGTCGCGCTCGGCACGCTCTACCGCTACTTCCCGTCGAAGATCCATCTGCTGGTCGCGACCATGCAGGACCAGCTCCAGCACATGCACACCACGCTGCGGAAGCGGCCGCCGGCGGGCGCGGACGCGGCGGAGCGGGTGGCCGAGACGCTGATGCGGGCCTTCCGGGCGCTGCAGCGCGAGCCGCAGCTCGCGGACGCGATGGTGCGGGCGCTGACCTTCGCGGACCGGAGCGTGAGCCCCGAGGTGGACACGGTGTCACGGCTGACGACCGCGATCATCCTGGACGCGATGGGGGCGGAGCATCCGACGCCGGAGCAGCTGTCGGCGGTGCGGGTGATCGAGCACACGTGGCACTCGGCGCTGATCACGTGGCTGTCGGGGCGGGCGTCGATCGCACAGGTGAAGATCGACATCGAGACGGTGTGCCGGCTGATCGATCTGACGGCGCCGGGGGCCGCGCCCGCGCGCCCCGACGGGCACGGGCGCGGCTGACGTCCTGCCGCGGTGCGTCAGGCGGTGCGTCAGGGGGTCTTCTGCGGGCCGGCGGCCTTGAGCGCGGCCTCGCACTCGGGCTTGGCGTCGGTGGCGATGAACATGTCCATCTTGAGCATGCCCATGCTGTGGTCGCTGGCCTTCAGCAGCCAGGTGCCCTTGCTGAGGCTCTTGATGGTCGAGCCGCTCTGCTCGAAGTTCTTGTCGATGTTCCAGCCGGCCTGGCCGAGGGCCGTGACGGTCTCCTTGTAGGACTTCTTCTGGTCGGCGGCCTTCGCGGAGTCGGCGGTCCACATGACCATGCACTGCTCCGTTCCGGCCGGCACCTTGTCGCCGGAGGCGTCCTGCGTGAAGCCGGCGCCGGTGGCCGCGGTCTCGATCTCCTTCTTCACGGCCTCGGCCGTCAGCTCCTCGCCGCCACCCGACCCGCCGGTCGAACCGCCGGACGTGACGGAGGTGTTCCCACCGCTCGAACCACCCTTGTCCGAACCGCCGTTGCTCCCGCAGCCCGCGACCAGCAGCACCACACCGGCGGCCGCGGCCACCATCCTCGCCTTGCGCACAACTCTCCCAAATACGTGCGCACGAAGGCCCCTTGCCCCCGTGACCAAGGGAGTAGTTTTGCATACGGGAACCCCTACCTCCCGGTTGCCTGCTTGACGCAGGCGTCCTCCCCGGCCGCAAGGTTGATGAGCCCGGGCTCCGGGATGCCCCGGAACTCCGCGAGCAGTGTCCAGCCTCGCTTCTTGAACAACTGCTGGACCTGGCCGACCGCTCCGTCCGCGGTCTTGCGCTCCTTCCGCTCGCCCGTCTGCTGCCAGCCGCGCTCGCGCAGTTCGTCCACGACCTTGTCGTACCGGCCGGAGTCGACCCGCTCGCTCTCCGTGCCGTAGCCCCGGTACGAGACGCCGCACGCCGCAAGCGAACCGGCCCGGGACTGCTTCTCCATCGCGGCCCAGTCCGGGTCCATGGGCGGCGCCCCGGCGCCCTCCGCCGAGTCGTCGAGTTCCGCCCGCACCCGCTCCTTGGTGAACGGACCGGAATCCGAGGAAGCAGCAGCCGCCCCGCCCGGCTTCCCGACGTCGCTCTTCCCGCAGCCCGCGGCCCCGAGCAAGACCGCCGCCACAGCCACCGCGGCCACGACGGCCTGCCCTTTCGCTGTCATGCGCATGAGTCGATCCCCTCCCTGGTCGCGGGGGTCGTCCACCCCCGTGATCGCGGGAGGAGTGTGTCACGCGGCTGCTAGTCCTCGGGCGGGAAGACCTGCTCCCCGCCGTCCGCCAGGGTGATCGTGATCGCCTCCACCGGGCAGCCCTCCGCCGCCGCCAGGACCTGCTCGTTCGCGTCGGGGTCCGGGTCGCGGGGGTGGGACTGGCGGGCGGTGTCGAGGCGGAAGGCGTCGGGGGCGTGGTTGAGGCACATGCCGGAGCCGATGCAGACGGTGCGGTCGACCTCGACGTGCCAGCGGTCGGCCATCAGGCGGCACTCCCCGGGGTCTCGTAGCCGGCCGGGAGGTGGATCATCTTGTGCTCCAGGTACTCGGAGAGGCCCTCGGGGCCGAACTCGCGGCCCAGGCCGGAGTTCTTGTAGCCGCCGAAGGGGCCGAGCATGTCGAGGCTGAAGGTGTTGACGTTGAAGGTGCCGGTGCGGACCTTGCGGGCGAAGTCGACGCCGTGTTCGACGTCGGCGGTCCAGACGCTGCCGGAGAGGCCGTAGTCGGAGTCGTTCGCGATGCGCAGGGCGTCGGCCTCGTCCCCGTACGGGAGGAGGCAGATGACCGGGCCGAAGATCTCCTCGCGGGCGATCCGCATGGAGTTGTCGACGCCGCCGAAGAGGGTCGGCTCGACGTACCAGCCGCGGTCCAGGCCGGCCGGGCGGCCGCCGCCGGTGAGCACCTTGGCGCCCTCGGCCTGGCCGATGCCGATGTAGTCGAGGGAGCGCTGCTGCTGGCGGCGGGCGACGAGCGGGCCGACCTGGGTGGCCGGGTCGAGCGGGTCGCCGACCACGAGCGCGCCGGCCGCCGCCGCGAACGCCTCCGCGGTCTCCTCGTAGCGGGAGCGCGGGACGAGGATCCGGGTCTGGGCGACGCACGCCTGGCCGTTGTTCATCCAGGCGGCCGGGACGATCCCGGCGACCGCCGCCGCCAGGTCGGCGTCCGGCAGGACGACGGCCGCGGACTTGCCGCCGAGTTCGAGGGTGACCCGGGTCAGGTTGCGGGAGGCGACCTCCATCACGCGCTTGCCGGCCGCGACCGAGCCGGTGAAGGAGACCTTGTCGACGCCCGAATGTCCGACCAGGTACTCGCTGACCTCCCGGTCCGCGGGAAGGATGCTGAGCACCCCCTCCGGCAGCCCGGCCTCCGCCGCGATCTCGCCGAGGATGTACGAGTCGAGCGGTGACTCCGGCGACGGCTTGAGGATCACCGTGCAGCCCGCGAGCAGCGCGGGAGCGAGCTTGGCGGCGGCGGTGAACTGCGGCACGTTCCACGGCACGACCGCCGCGACCACCCCGACCGGCTCGCGCCGCACGAGCAGCGGCCCGAGGACACCGGGACGCCGCTCCTCGTACGCGTACTGCCGAGCGACCGTCACGCCTGCGTCCCACACCATCATCGCGCCGAGCGCCTGGGCGAGGACGGACCAGGAGTACGGGGAGCCGTTCTGCGCGCTGATCGAGCGCGCTATCTCCTCGTGCCGTACGGCGATCGCGTCCTTGATCCGGCCGACGACCTCGATCCGCTCCTCCAGCGTCGCCCGCGGCCAGGGCCCCTCGTCGAAGGCCCGGCGCGCGGCGGCGACGGCCCGGTCGACGTCGGCCTCGGAGGCGTGCGGGACCCGGCCGATGACCTCCTCGGTGTGCGGGGAGACCACCTCGATGACCCCGTCGCCGAGGGGATCGGTCAACGCGCCGCCGATGAAAAGTTTTCCGTGCTCCACAAGCTCGGTCATGACCGACTGCCTCCCGGAACCAGCCCACGCGCCTTCTGACGGTGTTTCAGAACTTTTCAGAACTGATACCAGTTCTAGTTCCAGGGCGCCAGGCTCCGTCGTCGACCGACCTCCCCCGAAGCGGCCGGAAGGCCTCCCCGAGGCGGGGAGGCCGTCGCGCACCGCC
>NZ_JBSGBF010000085.1:0-34747 GCF_053601115.1 Streptomyces sp. NPDC004788 | reverse complement strand
GCCCGCCATGTCGAGGGAGGTCACATAGTTGCCGACCAGTGTGCCCGGCCTCGGCCTCGGCAGGCCGGGCGCCGCAACAGCTCGGGTCAGGCCGCCGTGCCCGCTCGGCCGAGGTGCCGGGCGAAGAAGCGGACCGCGCTGTCGGCCTCGAAGCGGGGCAGTTCCTTGTGCCTGCCGGAGTTCACGTGCAGGGACTTCTCCTCGGAGGCGAAGGCGTCGAACAGCGCGAGGCCCTCCTCCCGCGAGATGTGCTCGTCGTCCCACTGCAGGTCGAACTCGACCGGCACGGTGATCCGCTTCGCCTGCTCGGCCAGGACGTCGGGCCAGTGCTGGCCGAAGACCGCGGCCGTGATCCGCGGTTCGGCCGCCACGAACGGGATGCCGATCGCGGTGCCCATGTTGATGCCCCAGTAGCCGACCGGTCCGTCCGCGCCGATCTCCGGGAGTTCCTGGAGGGCGTCGAGCAGCGCGCGGTACTCGGGCACGGCACGCTCGGCCAGGTGGGCGTTGTAGCGGACCACGACCGGGCCCTCCGGCTCGCCCGCCGCCCTCGCCCGGAACAGCTCGGCGATCTCCGCCTCGTCGTGCGCCGTGCGCGGCCGGTCGCCGTGACCGGGCGCGTCGATGACGGCGACGTGGAAGCCGCAGCCGTTCACGAGGAGCCGGGCCCGGCCCGCCATCGCGGGGTGCTTCTTGTGGTTGCCGCCGCCGTGTCCCATCAGGACCAGCGGCGCGCCATCGGCCGCGCCGGAGTCGGGCGACCAGAGGACACCGGGGACGTCGCCCACGGTGAAGTCACGCTCGATCACGCCGTTCGAGGAGGACTCGGCGGTGAAGCGGAGAGAGGAAGAGTGCATGGTGTCGCCTTTCGGGAGTGCCTGGTGGTCGAGGCGCTCCCGGCGACACCTGGGTCAGTCGCCGGCCGTGAGGAAAAGGGGGAGCACCCACGTCGATACAGCGTTCACGGGTCTCACCTCCTCGGGCGGTTTCACGGTCGACTGCAAACTACCCCCTTGATCGTCGCCCCTTCAAACCCTTTTCCCGCCACCGCCCGTCTCAGCCCGTCAGGCGAGCTCTACGAGGAGGTCGCCCCCTTCCACCTGCTGGATCCGGGCGATGGCGAGGCGTGCCACCCGTCCGCTCTTCGGGGCCGTGATCGAGGCTTCCATCTTCATCGCCTCGATGGTGGCCACCGTCGCGCCGGCTTCCACCTCGTCGCCCTCAGCGACCGCGAGCGTGACCACGCCCGCGAACGGCGCGGCGACGTGGCCGGGGTCGGAGCGGTCGGCCTTCTCGGTCACCGGGAGGTCGGCGGCCGCCGCGTCGTCCCGTACCTGGATGGGCCGCAGCTGGCCGTTCAGCGTGGACATGACGGTGCGCATGCCGCGTTCGTCGGCCTCGCCGATGGCCTCCAGCTCGATGAGGAGCCGCACGCCGGGCCCGAAGTCGACGGCGTACTCCTTGCCGGGGCGCAGCCCGTAGAAGAAGTCCTTGCTGTCGAGGACGCTGGTGTCGCCGTACGCCTGGCGGTGTGCCTCGTACGCCTTCGTCGGGCCGGGGAAGAGGAGCCGGTTCAGCGTGGCGCGCCGGTCCTTGGCGAGGCCCTCGCGGTCCTCCGCCGTCAGCTCCTGGATCGGCTTGGGGCCGGCCCGGCCCTGCAGGGCCTTGGTGCGGAAGGGTTCCGGCCAGCCGCCGGGCGGGGTGCCCAGTTCGCCGTGGAGGAAGCCGACGACGGAGTCGGGGATGTCGTACCGGTTCGGCGCCGCCTCGAAGTCCTCGGGCGCCACCCCGGCGCCCACGAGGTGCAGCGCGAGGTCGCCGACCACCTTCGACGACGGCGTGACCTTCACGAGCCGGCCCAGCATCCGGTCGGCGGCGGCGTAGGTCGACTCGACGTCCTCGAAGCGGTCGCCGAGGCCGAGTGCGACGGCCTGGGTGCGCAGGTTGGAGAGCTGCCCGCCGGGGATCTCGTGGTGGTAGACGCGCCCGGTCGGCGAGTCGAGGCCGGCCTCGAAGGGGGCGTAGATCCTGCGGACGCCCTCCCAGTACGGCTCCAGGTCGCCGACCGCCTGCAGGTCGAGTCCGGTGGGCCGGTCGGAGTGGTCGGTCGCGGCGACGATCGCCGACAGCGAGGGCTGCGAGGTGGTGCCGGCCATGGAGGCCACGGCGCCGTCCACCGCGTCCGCGCCGGCCTGGATCGCCGCGAGGTAGGTGGCGAGCTGGCCGCCCGCGGTGTCGTGGGTGTGCAGGTGCACCGGCAGGTCGAACTCCCTGCGCAGCGCGGAGACCAGCCTGGCCGCGGCGGGGGCGCGCAGCAGTCCGGCCATGTCCTTGACCGCGAGCACATGGGCGCCCGCGGCGACGATCCTCTCGGCGAGCCGCAGGTAGTAGTCGAGGGTGTAGAGCTTCTCCGCCGGGTCGGAGAGGTCGGACGTGTAGCAGAGCGCGACCTCCGCGACGGCCGTGCCGGTCTCCCGTACGGCGTCGATGGCGGGCCGCATCCGGTCGACGTCGTTGAGCGCGTCGAAGATCCGGAAGATGTCGATGCCGGTGGCGGCGGCCTCCTGGACGAAGGCGTCGGTCACCTCGGTCGGGTACGGGGTGTAGCCGACGGTGTTGCGGCCGCGCAGCAGCATCTGCAGGCAGATGTTCGGTACGGCTTCGCGCAGGGCGGCGAGCCGCTCCCAGGGGTCCTCGGCGAGGAAGCGCAGGGCGACGTCGTAGGTGGCGCCGCCCCAGCATTCCAGGGAGAGCAGCTGCGGCAGGGTGTGCGCCACGGCCGGGGCCACGGCGAGCAGGTCCTTGGTGCGGACCCGGGTGGCGAGGAGCGACTGGTGGGCGTCGCGGAAGGTGGTGTCGGTGACGCCGATGGTCGGCGACTCGCGCAGGCCGCGTGCGAAGCCCTCCGGGCCGAGCGCCGTGAGCCGCTGCTTCGAGCCGGCCGGCGGCGCGCCGGCAGGCAGCCGGGGCAGCTTGGTGGTCGGGGCGACCAGTTCGGGGCGCGGTCCGTGCGGCTTGTTCACGGTGACGTGTGCGAGGTAGGTGAGCAGCTTGGTGCCGCGGTCGGCCGAGTGGCGGGCGGTGAGCAGGTGCGGCCGCTGCTCGATGAAGGCGGTCGTGACGTGACCGGCCTGGAAGTCCGGGTCGTCGAGCACGGCCTGGAGGAAGGGGATGTTGGTGGACACGCCCCGGATGCGGAACTCGGCGACCGCGCGCCGGGCCCGGCCGACGGCGGCCCGGAAGTCCCGGCCCCGGCAGGTCAGCTTGACCAGCATCGAGTCGAAGTGGGCGCTGACCTCCGTGCCGGCATGGGTGGTGCCGCCGTCGAGCCGGATGCCGGAGCCGCCCGGCGAGCGGTAGGCGCTGATCATGCCGGTGTCCGGGCGGAAGCCGTTGGCCGGGTCCTCGGTGGTGATGCGGCACTGCAGCGCGGCGCCGCGCAGCACGACGGACTCCTGCGTCAGGCCGAGGTCGGCGAGGGTCTCGCCGGCGGCGATGCGCAGCTGGGACTGCACCAGGTCGATGTCGGTGACCTCCTCGGTCACCGTGTGCTCGACCTGGATGCGCGGGTTCATCTCGATGAAGACGTGGTTGCCGTCGCGGTCGAGGAGGAACTCCACGGTGCCCGCGTTGCGGTAGCCGATCCGGCGGGCGAACCGCACGGCGTCGTCGCAGATGCGCTGCCGGACGGCCGGGTCGAGGTTCGGGGCGGGCGCGAGTTCGATCACCTTCTGGTGGCGGCGCTGCACGGAACAGTCGCGCTCGTACAGATGGATGACGTTTCCCTCGCCGTCGGCGAGGATCTGCACCTCGATGTGACGGGGGTCGACGACGGCCTTCTCCAGGAAGACGGTGGCGTCGCCGAAGGCGGACTCGGCCTCACGGGCCGCCGCCTCGATCGACTCGCGCAGGGTCGCCGGGTCCTCGACCCGCCGCATGCCCCGGCCGCCACCGCCCGCGACGGCCTTGACGAAGACGGGGAAGCCGATGTGCTCGGCGGCGGCGACCAGTTCGTCCACGTCGGTGGAGGGGGCCGAGGAGCCGAGCACGGGTACGCCGGCGGCGCGGGCGGCGGCCACGGCGCGCGCCTTGTTGCCGGTCAGTTCCAGGGTGCGGACGTCCGGGCCGACGAAGGTGATGCCCGCCTCCTCGCACGCCCGCGCGAGTTCCGGGTTCTCGGACAGGAAGCCGTAGCCCGGGTAGACCGCGTCGGCGCCGGCCAGGCGGGCCGCCCGGATGATCTCCGGCACGGAGAGGTACGCCCGCACCGGGTGCCCGGCCTCCCCGATCTCGTACGCCTCGTCGGCCTTCAGCCGGTGCAGCGAGTTGCGGTCCTCGTGCGGGAACACGGCGACGGTGCGCGCCCCCAGTTCGTAGCCGGCGCGGAACGCGCGAATCGCGATCTCCCCGCGGTTGGCCACCAGCACCTTGCGGAACATCCTGCTCCCTTCACCGCTGCCTCGTTGCGTACCCACCGGTGACTTCCTGGAGTTCGCGACGCAGGACCGCGTCGATGCCTCCCCTGCTCCAGTACCACCGGCACAGCCGTCGTACGCGCACCGCGTCCGTTTCGGCGCCGGCGTCGGCGTCGGAGTCCGTTTCGGCGTCGGCGTCGGAGTCCGTTTCGGCGTCGGCGTCCGCGTCGTACCAGGCGAACTCGGTGCGGTGAGCGGCATAGGCGTGTGCGCCCAGGACGTTGAACTCGGAGAAGCCCCGCGGCGGCCGGCCCGCCACGTAGCGGTCCAGCGGGATTCCGTGACGCGCCAGGGACAGCGCGCGCACTTCCGGGTAGAGCCACCGCGGGTAGGTGAAGGGCGGCTGCTGCATGAAGTCGTAGGCGACCGGACGTCCCAGGAACTCCTCCGTCGGGGCGAGCCAGGGACGGTGCCGGCCGAGCCGGGAGACCGCCCGGCGGACGATCCACGGCCGGCCGGCGTCGAGCAGGTCGGCGGGCGAGACAGGACGGGTGAAGACGACGTCCGAGTCGACGTGGCAGATCAGGTCGGCGTCGGTGAACTCGTCCGCGTACAGCTTGCTCACCTGCTGCCCCAGGTAGTCGTCCCGGTAGTCCGGACAGACCGTCAGCCGTACGTCGCCGCCGACCGCCCGGCGCACCGCGCCCGAGCCGGTGCGCGGCGTGACCACGACGACCTCCGAGAAGCCGCGGCACCACCGCTCGATGGCCGCCAGGGCGTACCTCAGCCAGGTGACATCCCGGTGGTAGGTACGGATGAACAGAGCGGTCCGCTGGTTACAGTGACCGACGTGTCCGAGACCGTACCCGCCTTCTGGTGCCGGGCGCCCAGCCAGGGCAACGTCGGTGACCGGCTCACTCCGTGGCTGATCCGCAGGATCTCCGGCGCCCCGGCCCGATGGGTCGCTCCGCACGCGCCCGGCCGCAAACACTTCGTCACGGGCAGCGTGGTCGCGCTCGCGCGACCGGGTTGCGTGGTGTGGGGAGCCGGGGTGATGGAAGCCGGTGAGTACGTGGATCCCGGGGCCGAACTGCTCGCCGTCCGCGGGCCCCTCACCCGGGAGGCGGCGCTGCGCTCGGGCGCGATGTGTCCCCCGGTCTACGGCGACCCGGGGCTGCTCGTGCCGAGGTTCCTGCCGCGCCGTCCCGTCCGGGCGGGTGGCCGGCTCGCGGTCGTCCCGCACTTCGCGGACAAGGCCCGGGCCCGGCTCGGCGTTCCGGAGCGCTGGCGGCTCGTCGACGTGCAGGGCGGCGTCGAGGACGTCGTGGAGCAGTTGACGGGTGCCCGCCTGGTCGCCTCGTCGAGCCTCCACGGCGTCGTCCTCAGCCACGCTTACGGGATCCCCGCCGTCTGGATCAGCTTCCGTGACCTGCCCAGCGGCGACGACAGCAAGTTCCACGACTACTTCCTCTCCGTCGGAGTGCCGGTACCGCCACCGGTGTCGGTCGGCCCCGTCGGCGCGGGCCTCGATCCGGTCGCGCTGGCCGATTTCGCGACGCTCCCGTCGGACCTCCCCGACCTGGACCTCCTGCTTGAGAGGTGTCCCTTCAGATGACCGACCACGACGGCGGCAGTCACGGCGACAGTCACGGCGGCGGCAACCACCGCACGGACCACGACGGGGAGCGCGACGGGGAACACCGCACGGACCACGACGGGGACCACGACGGGGAGCACGGCGGCGCTACGGATCCGCTGCCCGTCCTGCGCGGCATCCGGGACGCGAACTACCACCGCCCCGGCATTCGTTGCCTGCGGCTGTTCTCCGCCGGCGCCCCGACGCTCCGGAGGCTGGTCGCGGAGGTGGAGCGGCTGCGCGCGGTGCACGCCCCGTCGCTGGCGGGCGCCCCGGGCCATGTGACGGCCTGGGCCGGTCCGCGCGGTCGGGTGGAGCAGTTCAGCCTGCTCAACGCGTCGGGCCGCTGCGACGACTTCTCCAGGGACCACGACCTGTCCTGCTTCGGCAAACGCTTCCACGACCGCACGCGGTACCCCGCCTTGTCCGCGCTGGCCGGGGCGCTGCCGCACCTGGTCAACTTCCGGGTCAACGTGCTCGGTCCGGGGGCCGCCCTCGAACCGCACGAGGAACACAGCGTGGTGCGGTCGCGGACCGGGTCCGTGGGCGTGCGGGCCCGTTTCCATCTGCCGCTGGTCACCGGCGCGGGGGCCACGCTGCTGCTCGACGGCGACGTGCACCATCTGGAGGCCGGAACCGTCTACCTCGTCAACCACGGCTGTGTGCACGCGGCCGCGAACGCCGGGGCCACGGACCGCGTCCACCTCGTGTGGGACATGCTGGTGACCGCCGCGGCGGCGGAGGTGATGTTCGGTACGGGAGCGGTACCCGGCGGCTTCACCCGTACCCGGGCACAAGGCGTGCGGCCGACGGGCCGGCGGACGGTCACCCGCTGGGAGCGGATCGCGCCCCAGGTCGGAGAGGCCGAGGCCCGGCACGTCGGCCTCCTCGACCCGCAGTAGCCGGGTCGGCTGCCGCTTCAGTACAGGGTCCTGGAGAACTCGGCCGGGACGTAGTGGAACAACAGGGAGGTGTGGGTGCTCCCGTCCGGCAGGGGCGGGCGCGCATGCGGCACCCGGGTGCCCCTGAAGAGCACGGCCTCGCCGGGGCGTTGCACCAGGGACAGCTGTCCTTGGGCGCTGTCGAGGAGCAGCGGCCAGCCGCCCGGGATCCCCGGTCCGGACTCCCCGAGCAGCAGGGACACCGTGTACTCGCACTGCTCGCGGTCGACGTGCCGGTCGAGGACGGCGCCGCCGCGGTACGCGGAGACGTAGGAGTACGACGGACGCACCGGCCGGCCGGCGAGGCGGCCCACCAGGGCGCCGAACTGGTGGTGGAAGAAGCGCGACAACGACTCGTTGTACCAGCCGTACCGGCCCTTCACCTGCGCGTCGCCGAGCGGCCACGAGCCCTCAGCGATGAGCCGCTCGTAGTAGTCGAGCAGCGCCTCGCGGTGTCCGGGGCGTACGAGGCGGCCCATCCCGCAGACGTCCGTGCGCGCGAACTCCTCGGCGGCTTCGGCCTGAACCGCGTCGGCCCGCGCCGTCCGCCGCACGCGCGTCTCCGCCGTCCCGAGCGCACCGGCTCCGGCGAGGGCGGCGCGCAGCGGGTCCGGGAAGCCGGGCGGCAGGGGGCGGCCGGGGGTGAGCTCGCGCAGCGCCCAGAAGTCCTCGAACCGCACCCAGTACGGGACGAGGGCGCCGGTCTCGGGTTCGTCGGTCCACAGGATGGGGCGGCCGGGCAGGAAGCGGTCGCGGAAGCGGGTCCGGCGCGCCATGCTCAGGGGGATGGTGACGCCTGTCTGGAGCACCACCGCGGGATCGAGCACCGTGCGGTCCCCGTCGCCCTCGCCGGCACGGAGGTCCGCAATTTCGCCGGGGTCGGGGACCTCGCCGGGGTACGGGACCTCGCCGGGGTCCGTCTCGTGAAGCCAGCAGGCGAAGGTTCGGCTGTGGCGGGGAGCGTCCGGGGAAGTGACGGGGGTGGGACGGGCCGTGCGGGATCTCTGGGGCATCGTGGTGCGTCCGTTCGTGAGGCGGCGCAGCGTGTGCGTCACCGCGTCGAGCGCCGCCGGGTCGAAGCCGGGTGTGGTGCGCCATTTGCCGGGGCGCGGCGGGCTGATCGTCGTGGCCGACAGCGGCAGGTCCCGGCCCTGGGCCCCGGCGGGCAGACCCAGGACCGACTCCAGCCACCGCAGCGTACGGGCGGGTGCGCCGCGCAGCTCGGCGTAGTCGACGTCCACCCAGCGGTCGGCGGGCCAGAGCTCGCGGGCGTCGAGGATCGCCTCCACCGCGGCGGCCCACTGCCGGGCCGCGATCCGCGCGAGGTCCTCGCCGGCCCAGCCGCGCCAGCCGGGTGGCAGCAGCAGGTGCCAGGCCCGACGTGGCCAGCCGGGCAGGTCGGGGATGTTGACGAAGCCCGGATGGGTCCAGGCCCGCACCATGCTGGCCACCGTGTCACGGGCTTCGCGGCGCAGATGGACGACGGTGGCGTCGGGGAACAGCCGCAGCAGGAAGGGCAGCCGCAGGCTGTTCTCCGGGGTCTTCTCCAGGAGCCGGGGCGGCGGCTGGGCCCCAGGACCGCCGTTCCCGGGCCCGCGGCTTCCTCCTTCGTCGCGCAGTTCGGCCAGGAAACCGGCCCGCACGGCCCCTCCCCAGGCCCCGGCGTCCTCGGCGTCCAGCGCGTGCGAGGCATAGCCACGGCCCGCCGGATGGAGTCCGGGCACGCCCTCGATCACGCCTTCGCTCTCGCCGCCGACCGTCCACAGGGCGGGGTCGCGGGCCAGGGCGTCGAACAGCGCGGTACTGCCCGAACGGGGCGGGGAGACGATGATGACGGGCGCCGCGAGCGGGTCGGCCGCGAGCGGGGCCGCCGGGACGGCTCGTACCGCTCCGGTGACCGGTGTACCCAGCCGGGCCAGCGCGGTGTCCCGGCTCGCCGAGCGCGCGGAGAACTCGGCGGCCGCGGCCGCCGAGGCGAAGAGGTAACGGGCCCGTACTCCTCGGGCGTCGGCCCGCACGGCGCGGGCCAGCAGCTCCGGCACGTCGGGGAAGGGGCCGTGGTGGCTCTCGCGCGCGGCCCGCCTCGCCGTGCCGGACGGGAGCGCCACGTGGCCCACCATGGACCACGCAAGGACCTCGCCCCGCCCGTCCGGTCGGCCGCTCACGCCCGGTGGATCCAGCCGGTCACGCTGAACCGGCTGTCGGCGAACGCCTTGCTCGGCACGCGGACCGGCAGCACCTCGTGGTCGTGTCTGCTCGGGAAGAAGACGGCCAGGTTCGCGCGCGGCACGATCGTCTGGCTGCGGTCCGTGGGGACGATCCGCCCGTCCTCGACGACCGTCTCGAAGACACGCAGCTCCCCTCCGGAGAACTGGCGCGGCTCGGTGGAGAAGAAGTAGACGAACGTGAGCTCGCGGGTGTCCCCGTCGTCGCTGTCACGGTGCATGCCGAAGTAGTCGCGGTCGCCGTTGGCCGTCACCTGGAGCTCGATGGGGCCCAGCGGGAACGCCGGGAAGCCGAGACGGGAACGCACCGCCTCCAGCTGCTCCTTGATGCGCTCCGTGAACAGTTCCTCGAAACCGCCGAGATCGTGGAGCACGGAGCTGCTGCGTACGCGCTCGTCCACCACCGCCGAGCCCGGCCCGCGCGGCTGGACCGTGGCCGCCTTGAACTCGGACTCCCGGTCGAGGACGTACCGGAGGAGGTCGTCCTGTTCCGCGGCGGTGAGGAACTCCCGTACGCCTTGGGCGACCTCGTCGATCACGTCCCTCTCGTACCGTCCGGTGCCCGTCGGCACGCCCGCCGGCTTGCTGTAATGGCCGCCGCGCACCAGCCGGGCGATCTCCGACGCGACGGAGACCCGGTCCACGGTCCACTCCGCCCGCGATCCCAGGTAGACCGTCCCGTGGAAGGCCGCGTTGCGCTCGAACACGTCGTCGTCGACCGCGCCCGCGAGCACGTCGACCGAGTCGGCGCCGGCCAGGCCCAGGTTCTTCAGGAGTTCGCGGGCCGGTGCGCGGTACGTCAGATAGCGCGCCGCCTCGGTGAGGAAGACGTCCTCCGTGCGCTCGAAGCCGGCGCGGCGCATGGCCAGGTCGACGAGCCTCGACTCCTCGGCGACGAGGTAGTGCACCTGGGCGCCGGGGTCGACGGCCAGCGTCTCGAGCGCCTCCTTGTACAGGGCGGCATGCAGCCCCGTGTTGGTCAGGTCCTCGTCGGCGACGTGCACCGGGCTCAGCCCCCAGCATCCGTCGGAGACGAGGTGCGTCTGCAGGACCGCGACGATGTTGCGCGCGCCGAGGCCCCACGGCGGCCACGGCCGGTCGCGGACCGCGGCGAAGATCTGCGAATCGCCGTCGTGGAACTGCGGCAGGACCACCTCCTCCATGAGGTGCGGTGCGCCCGTCCGCCGGAAGAAGGCGTACAGGGCGGCCTTCGCGGTGTCGCTGAGCTCGTCGAAGATCTCGATCCGCGTGGCGCCGTTGCGATCCGTGTAGAAGTCGCGTCTGATGGGCTGGGTCATGGCCTCTCCTGTCGTGTCGCCGGGTCGGTCCTGGTGCGGCATGTGCGACCCCCGCGGCCCGTCGGGCATGGGGGGCATGGGCGGCCTGTGCGGGAGGACGACGGGTGGACTTCGCCTCGGCTGCGGACCACGCCTCGGGTGCGCCGTTTCTGCGGGTGACCGGGCCGGGTGGCGAGGCGCTGCCCTGGGTGGTGGTCCGGGCTCCCGTCGTCACGCACGCCCAGCACGCGCGCCTGAGCCGGCTCGCCGCCGAGGGCTGTCGCTTCGTCGGCGCCACGAGCTACCTGGGTTTCCCTGGGGCGGAGTTCCGTGACGAGCGCGACTACGGGCTGCTCTGCGAGGCGTGGCTGCACTGCTTCCGGGACCCGGACCGCTACCTGCCGCCGAACAGGCCGCGACGCCTGGTGAGCGAGTCCGACTTCACCGACCCGCTGCGCGTCGACCCGCGCCGCGTCCGCCTCGGCCCGGCCACCGGGGCGCTGCCGCCGGAACCGGTCGCGGACGTGGTCCACGTGTCGGGTGCGGAGCCCTGGCGGCAGCGGGCCAAGAACTGGCCGCTCGCCGCCCGCTGCCTGCGCCGGCTGGCCGAGGAGGGCCTGCGGATCCTGGTCGTCGACGCTCCGCCCGGCGCGGAGCCGCCGCCCGGCGTCACGCTGACGGGACCGCTGGAGTGGCCCTTGCTGCTCGCCGTGATCTCGGCCGCGCGCTGCCTGTTCGTGCCGGCCGTTCTCGACGCGTCGCCGCGGGTGCTCGCCGAGGCGCTCTGCCTGGACGTGCCCGTCGTCGTCAACCGGGCGATCCTCGGCGGATGGCAGTACGTCAACCCGTTCACCGGGGTGTTCTTCGACGGGGAGGACGACGTGGTGCCCGCCGTTCTGGAGGCGGTGGGCGGCACGGGCCGGCCGCGGTCCTGGTTCATGGCCCACCACGGGCCGGCCCGCGCGGGCGCCCGGGTGCTCCGGCTGCTGCGCGCCCTCGACCCCTCGCTTCCGGCCCTCAGCCATGTGCTGCTGGCCCCCGACCGGGACCTGCCGCGACCCGCTGCGCCGGGGACACGTTGAGGACCAGCCGCGGCGGGCCCGCCATGGGCGACCGGTGGATCCACGCGTCCGTCACGGGATGCGGCGACCAGTGCCGTCGCACGTCGATGTGCCGGAAGTAGACGGTCGCGTCCGGCGGCACCCGGTGCACGGGGGCCCGCGGCCGCAGGAACGACGGCGTCTCGTCCATGGCGACCAGCGACCCGGACGCCGCGCCGGCCGCCGCATCGTCATAGGAACCGCAGGCCCCGGCCCCCGCCTCCCGCGCGATCCGCTCCCGGCGGGACAGATAGGCGTAGAAGTCCTTCATGCTCAGGACGTCGTCACACGCCACGTACTCGGTCGTCGGCCCGTTGTAGACCCGTACGGCACCGGTCGTGGGCGCCTGCGGCGGAACCGTGTCGACGTGGAACCCGCAGCGGCGGGTGGGTGCCTCCGTGAACACCCGCACCATCACGCGCCGCACCCGCGTCGTGGCCGTCACCTGCTCCACGATCCCCGTCATGTCGTCGAGCAGCGCACGGGCGACGGCCCCGTCCGTACGGGCCAGGGCCGTGCGGGCCCAGTCGGCGAACTCGTCGGGGGATACGGCGCTCAGGGTCGTGCGGGCGATGACGAGCCGCCGCGCGACGACCAGCTCGGCCAACTCGTCCAGCCAGCCCGGACGTTCGTCCCGGGTCAGGATGACGGCGGTCGGGCCGGGGTCCGACAGTCGTGCGATGTCCTGTGCGGTGTCCCCGCGGAGGACACCGCTGGGAAACGTCTCCTCGTCGATGGGGACCACGGACGGGACCGTAGTCGTGGCCCGGGCCGGATCCCGGCCCGACAGGCGGGGCCGGGAGCGCGAGAACCCGTTCGGCCGAGACGCGGACCGCGGCACGGGGGCGTACGGGGCGTTCGGGGTGTACGGGGGCGGCATGGCATCCGAGCGGCACATGCCCGACACCGTTCCGAGGGACGGCTCAGGCGACCCCGCGGACGCGGCGGACGAGGAGGCCGCCGGCGAGAGTGGCCACGGCGGCCGCGGTGTAGAGGCCGGTGTAGCCGCCGAGGTGGGCGATGAGCGGGGTGGCGATGGCGGGAGCGAGGACCTGGGGGCCGGAGTTGGCGATGTTGATGACGCCCAGGTCCTTCGCGCGGTCCGCGGCCTCCGGCAGGACCTGGGTGACCAGGGCCTGGTCGACGGCGAGGTAGATCCCGTAGCCGGCGCCCAGGACCGCCGCCGCGGCGAGGGCCGACGGCCAGGTGTGGAGCAGGGCGAGCAGCAGCGCGGCGGCGGCCATGACCAGGGAGCAGGCGACGACGAAAGGCTTGCGGCGGCCGACCCGGTCCGAGAGGACGCCCACGGGGATGGCCGTGACCGCGGCGCAGAGCGTGTAGACCACGGTGAGGATCAGCACGCCGGTGCCCGGGTCGCCGTAGTGGACGGCGTCGGCGAGGAAGTAGAAGAGGTAGAGGGTGCCGAGGGCGTTGCCGAGGTTGATCAGGAAGCGGGTGAGCCAGGCCCAGCCGAAGTCGGGGTGCCGGCGGGGGCTGACCCAGAACGAGCGGGCGAAGGCGCGGGCGTCGAAGGCGGGGCGCAGCTCGCGGGGCAGCGCGGGCTCGCCGTGGCGCAGCACGAACGGGAGGGAGAGGGCGACGGTGAGCACGGCGAGGGTGGCGTAGCCGGAGCGGACGCCGGTGATCAGCAGGGCGGTGATCAGCGCGCCGAGGACCAGGCCGAAGGACTGCATGAGGCCGGTCCAGCCGGAGACCTGCGCGCGTTGGGCGAGGGGCACGCGGTCGGCGACGGGAGTGGTGACGCCGGCGAGCATCGCGTTCAGGCCGGCCTGCGCGAGGCACCAGCCGACGGCGACCCCGGCGACGGTGTGCTGCGCGGCGGTGACCGCCAGCCCCGCCGCCCCGGCGAGGGCGCCGCCGAGGATCCAGGGCCTGCGGCGGCCGAAGCGGCTCGTGGTCCGGTCCGACCAGGCGCCGGCGAGCGGATTGGCCACCACGGCGACGAGTGCGCCGAGGCCGGTGACGAGCGAGAGCGCGGCGTTCTTGGCGTGCGGGTCGATGTGCTCCAGTTGGAGCGGCAGGAGAATCTGGATGGGCGTCATGAAGGCCATGAAGACGGCGAGCGTGGCCAGCGAGAGGCCTGCCGTCCAGCCGGGTGCGACCGGAAGGCTGGGCTCGGCGAAGACGGCGGCCCGGTCTTCGCGGGCCGGGTCGGTCTGATCCGCCGAGCCCGTCGGCTCTGCCGGGCCCGTCTGGTCCGCCGGGGCCGCCGACCCCAACGCGTCCGCCGCGTCCGCCGGGTCCCCCGCGAGGGCGTGGGCCATGGTGACTCCGTCGGTCAGGGCCGCTGGGCGGCGATGAGGTTGCGGTACCACTCGAAACTCGCCCGCGGTGTGCGCAGTTGGGTGGCGAAGTCGACCTCGACCAGTCCGAAGCGCTGGTGGTAGCCCTCGGCCCATTCGAAGTTGTCGAGCAGCGACCAGGTGAAGTAGCCGCGCACCTCGACACCTCGGGCCATGGCCCGGGCGATCGCGGCGATGTGTCCCGCGAGGTAGTCGATCCGTGCCCGGTCCTGGGTCCCGGAGGGCTGCGAGCAGCCGTTCTCGGTGATCCATACCGGCGGGAGCGCGTCGCCGTAGCGGGCCTTGAGGCCGGTGAGCAGTTCCGTGAGTCCGTCGGGGACGACCGGCCAGCCGAACGCGGTGCGCGGATAAGCCCGTTCCGGCTCGGCGAGGTCGAAGGGCAGCCCGGCGGCGGGATCGGCGGGGGCGGTGACCCAGGTCGGGTTGTAGTAGTTGACGCCGAGGCCGTCGAGCGGGGTCGCGATGGTGGCGAGGTCGCCGTCGCGGATCGCCCCTCCCCAGGTCGGGTCGGCCGTCCCGTATGCCGACAGGTCGGGGTAACTCCCGGTCAGGATCGGGTCGTTGAAGAGTCGGTTGTGCAGGATGTCGTACGTGGAGGCCGCGGCGAGGTCCTCGTCCGACCGCGCGTCGGAGCGGAGGCGGACGGGCGTGCAGTTGTTGGCGACCAGCACCTCCGCGTCCGGCACCGCGGACCGCAGCGCCGCGGTCGCGAGGCCGTGGGCGAGGAGCTGGTGGTGCGCGACGGGCAGGGCGTCCAGCATCAGGGCGCGGCCCGGGGCGTGGACGCCGAAGCCGTAGCCGAACGACATGTGCACGAAGGGCTCGTTCAGGGTGATCCAGCGCTTGACCCGGTCACCGAGCCGCTCGGCGGCCACGGCCGCGTACGCGCCGAACCGGTGGGCGGTCTCGCGGTTCAGCCAGCCGCCCTCGTCCTCGAGCGCCTGCGGCAGGTCCCAGTGGAAGAGGGTCGGGGTCGGTTCGATCCCGGCGTCGAGCAGTGCGTCGACGAGGCGGTCGTAGAAGTCGAGGCCGCGCGGCTCGACCTTGCCCGCCCCGGTCGGCAGGATGCGCGGCCAGGAGAGCGAGAAGCGGTACGCGTCGAGGCCGAGCCGCCGCATCAGTGCGACGTCCTCGTCGAACCGGTGGTAGTGGTCGCAGGCGACGTCGCCGGTGTGCCCGTCCCGGACGGCGCCGGGGCGGCGGACGAAGGTGTCCCAGACCGAGGCGCCCTTGCCGTCCTCGTCGGCGGCGCCCTCGATCTGGTAGGCGGCTGTGGAGGCGCCCCAGACGAAGTCGGCGGGGAATCGCGGGAGTCGGGTCGGTTCGGTGGAGCCGGTGGTCATGGGCGCAGCCTTCCGTCCGGAGCGGGCCGCACCATAACATGAACATCTGTTCACGTTCTATGGGTGCGAGAGTGCCGGCTCGATGGTGCTCGGCCGAGCTCGGCGGCCCTCAGCCGCCCTCGTTCGCCCTCAACCGCCCTCAGCCGCCCGCGGCCGCCAGTCGGACGCGCAGGTCTTCCCAGTAGGAGTTCAGCATCCGCTTGAGCTCGTCCACGGTCTCCAGGTCCGGCTCGCCGCCGCTCTTGAACACCTCGTGCAGTACGGCGTTGGCCGCCCACACCACCATCCGCGCCGCCCGCCGCACCGGCTCCCCGCCAGGCCCGCCGGTCAGCTGCTCGACGATGCGCTCCAGCCCCTCGGCGACGAGCGCGTTGCTGGCCTCGTCGGCCCGGGCCAGCTCGGGGCTCAGATGCCGCCCGGCCCACAGCGCCATGCCGCCCGGCTGGGACCGGAAGAGCTCCGCGTAGACGTCGACCACCGTGCCGACCAGGTCGGTCAGTTCACCCCTGACGGCTTGCTCGACAAGCCCGTCGACGGCCGTCCCGAACCCCTCCAGATACTGCTGACCGAGCGCGTCCACGACAGCGCCCTTGTCCGGATAGAACTGATAGATGCTCCCGACCGGCGTCCCCGCCTCCTCGGCGACCCGCCGCATCGTCAGCGCCTCGTACCCCTCGCGCGCCAGGATCCGGTCGGCCGCACCGAGAATCGCCTCGACCCGAGCCCGGCTGCGCGCCTGCTGCGGCTGCCTCCGCAGCCGGGGCCTGCCCTCGGGCTCGGCGCTGCGCTTCGCCTGCGGACTCGTCGCTTCCGTCACCACACGCTCCCGGTCGTCCGATGCCGCGAACGTAACACGCGACCACGGGCGCACGGCCGGGGTTGCTTCCGGGGCGCCCAGCCGGTCTGCGCCCAGGCGTACTCGCCGAGGTCTTCGGAGAGCACGAGCCCGGCCCGCACTACGCCGGCGGCGTGAGGTCCGGGTGCTCCTTCAGCAAGCGGGGCGGGGCGGCCTGTTGCCAGGAGTCGAGGACGATCGCGCGGAGTTCGTCCGCGTCGTCGACGGCGGCCAGGCGCACCCGTACCCAGGCGAAGGCGGCCTCGTGGTCGGCGATCCAGAACTTGTCGGGCTCGGCGAGGACCAGTTCGTCGCGCTCTTCCTTGGGGCAGCGGACCGCCATCGAGGTCTCGTTCTCGGGGAGGGTCAGGAACATCTTGCCGGCGACGCGGAAGGTGGGCATGGACCAGGCCTCCTTCTCGGTCGTCTCGGGCAGGGCGAGCGCGAGCGCGCGGACTTCGTCGGAGGTGCTCATGGTCAGACCGTACGACGGGCCACTGACATCGACGCGCCGTGGCGGCATAGGGTGCGATCGGCACGGACACGGCGGTAGGGCGGGGAGATGACGGTGGAGTCGGCGCGGCGGTGGGATTCGGTCCTGGACGCGGTGGTGGTGTACGCGCAGGGCGCGTTGTGCCGGCGGCTGGCGGGCGGTGTCGTACCGGCTGACGGAGAGCGGGTACGGGTCGCGGGGCTGCCGCGGGCGTTGGACCCCGGCTCGCTGCGGGCGCGGGTGCTCGGCGGGTCGGGGGCGCGGGTCACCGAGGCGCGGGTGGAGGTGGAGGCCGGACCGGCCGGCGGTGGGCGGGACGGCGCGGAACGGCGCGAGGTGGAGCGGCTGCGTGACGCGTGCGCGGCGGTGCGGGCCCGCAGGGACCGGCAGTTGGGGCTGATCGAGGAGGTCGGCGGGGTGCGGCCGGTGCCGCCGGGCCGCAAGCGCGAGGATCCGCCCCGGCGTACGCCCGTCGAGGCGTGGCTGGAGCTCGCGGACTTCGTCGACGAGCGGCTGGCGGCCCTGCACGAGCGGCTGGCGGAGCTGGAGGAGGCGCTGCGGCGCGCCGAGCACGAACTGGGCGTCGCCGAGGACCGGCTCGCCCGCTCCTCGACCGACGCGCCGTCCGCACACGTCGACGCCACCGTCTGCGCGGTGCTCACCCTGGCCGGGACGGCGGGCGAAGAGGTGGAGCTGGAGGTCGAGTACGGCGTGCCGGGCGCGGTCTGGGTGCCGGCCTATCGTCTGAGCCACCGTCAGGGCGACGGCAGCGGCCGTCTGGTGCTGCGCGCGTCGGTCGCCCAGCGGACCGGCGAGGACTGGACGGGCGTGCGCGTCGCGTTCGCCACCGCCGACCTGCGGCGCCGCGCCGACCTGCCCAGGCTCGGCTCGCTGCGGATCGGGCGCAGTCAGCCCGCTCCGGCGCCGGCCGGCTGGCGGGAGCCGCCGACGGGGCTCGCCGACCTGTTCACGGCGTACGACGCGCAGGGCCCCCGCCCGTTGGGCCGCGGCCGCCCGGGTGCGGCCGCCGGCGCGCCGGTGCCCGTCGGCGGTGCCGCGGGTGGCCCCGCCATGCCCGTCCCGCCGCCCCCGCCCCCGCCTCCGCCGCCGTCGGCCGCGCAGCCACCCGCACCGGCAGCCGCCCCCGTTCCGGTATCGGCACCGGTGCCGCAGGGGTACGGCGGGCCACCCGCGCCCGGCAGCGCGTACCGCGCCGCTCCCTTCGGCCCGGCGGCTCCCGGCGCGGCTCCCGCGCCGCCCTCAGGACCGGCCCCGTTCGCGGCCCCCGCCCCGGCACCCGCCGCGCCGCCGCCGGCCGGCCCGCCGCAGCCGAGCGGCGCCGAGCTGGACTACGCCGCCCTCGAACTGTGCGGCCCGGACGAGCCCGGGACCCGCCGCGGCCGGCTGTTCCCCGGTGCGCCGTTCGACCCGGTGGCGGCCGAGCTCCGGCGGCGCGCCGAGACGGTGGCGGCCCTGCCGCTGCCCGGACACGCCGTACGGCCACGGGAGTCGGCGGGTTCCTTCGACCACCGTTTCGACGCCGCCGCCCGCGCGGACATCCCGTCGGACGGCACCTGGCACACGGTCACCGTGGGCGAGATCGCGGTCGGTCTGCGTACCGAGTACCTGTGCGTGCCGTCCGTGGAACCGACCGTGTACGCGACGCTCGTGCTGTCCAACGCCTCCGAGCAGGCGCTGCTCGCCGGCCCGGTGGAGGTCACCGTCGACGACGACTTCCTGCTGACCGCCGCGCTGCCCACGCTGGCGCCCGGCGGAGCGCGGCGGGTGGGGCTCGGGCCCGCCGAGGGCATCCGGGTGGTCCGCCGTACGCATATGAACGAGTCGACCGCGGGTCTGCGCAACAACACGACCGTCCTCGACCACCGCGTCCAGGTGGAGCTCGCCAACCGGCTGCCGCGGCCGGTCACCGTGGAGGTGCGCGAGCGGGTGCCTGTCTCGTCCGAACCGGACGTACGGATCGAGGAACGAGCCGGCTGGGCGGCGCCCGACGACGGGGCCGGTCCCGAGCAGTACGCCCCGGGCACCCGCGTCTGGCGGGTGGACCTGCCCGCCGGCGGCACCACCGCCCTCGAAGGCGGCTACGAGATCCGCATCCCGGCCGGCAAGGCCCTCGTCGACGGCAACCGCAGGAGCTGAGCCTTCATGTCCACGACGCACACGCCCGCCCCGGGCGACCCCGTCGCCGAACCCATCGCGCTGCCCGTCACCGCCGTCACCTGTCTGGAGGACCGCGCGCACATCGAGCGCGCCGCCGTCCTCGACCTGCGCGAGGGGGTGCAGCGGCTGCGGCTCGGGCCGGTCGGCGCGCTGGCCGTCGACCGTACGCTGCACGCGGAGCTGACCGCCGATCACCCCGCCGCCGTGCTCGACGTCCGGATCGTGCGCACCTGGGCTCCGCGCGGTCCGCTGCCGGACGCCGACGAGGACTCCGCGCTGCGCCGGGCGCTGCACGCCCTGACGGAGGAGCGGTTCGCGCTCGAACGGCGGCGCGACCGGTTGCGGACCCGGCTGGAGCTGCTCGGCCGGCTCGCCGCCGATCTGCTGCGGGAGATCGGCGAGGGCGCCGGGGCCGGTGAGACCGACACGGCGCGCTGGGCCGGCGAGCTGGACCGGGTGGACCAGGAGCGCGACACGTACGCCGAGCGGCTCCGCGCCGTCGAGGCCCGGCTGGTGGCGCTGGGCGAGGAGCGCGCAGACACCGAGCGGGCCCTGGAAGCCGCCGAGGAGGAACCCGCCGAGCTGCTCGGACATGTCGAGCTGACCGTCCGCGCCACGGCGGCCGGACCCGCCCGGCTGCGGCTGACCCACCTGACGCCGTGCGCGCTGTGGCGGCCCGCCTACCGTGCCGTGCTCGACGGGGACGCGCTGACGCTGGAGACCGACGCGGTGGTCTGGCAGCGGACGGGCGAGGAGTGGTCGGACGTACGCCTGACGCTGTCGACGGCCCGCTCGGCGCTGGCCGGTGAGCCGCCGCGGCTCGTCGAGGACCGGCTGACCCTCAAGGACCGCACGGCGGCGGAGCGCCGTACCGTCGACGTCGAACTGCGTGAGGAGCGGACCGCGGACCTCGGTCCGCTGCCGGTGCTCGGCCTGCCGGGCGTGGACGACGGCGGCGAGACGCGCGTGCTGCACTCCCCCGCGCCCGTCTCGGTGCCCTCGGACGGGCGCGCCCACCGGGTGCGGCTCTCCGCCTTCACCACGCCCGCGCGCAGCGAGTACGCCTGCGCGCCGGAGCTGTCGCCGCTGGTCACCCAGGTCGTGCGGTTCGACAACCGGTCGGGCCACGCGCTGCTCGCCGGGCCCGTCGACCTGGTGCGCGACCACGGATTCAGCGGCCGCGGCACCCTGGACTTCACTCCTCCCGGCGCCCCCGTCGAGCTCGCCTTCGGCAGTCGTGACGACCACCGGGTCGTCCGCCGTGCCGAGGAGTCGCGCGACACCGCCGGCCTGTCCCAGCGCACCGTCGTCACCCGTACGGTACGGCTGCACCTGTCCCGGTTCTCGGCGCCCGGCGAACAGGGCGACCGCGTGATCGCCGTACGGGAGCGGATCCCGGTCTCCGAGGTGGCGGCCGTGGAGGTACGCCTCCTGAAGGACGTCTGTTCGCCGGTGCCCGACGCGGTCGACGCCGACGGCATCGTCCGCTGGGACGTGGCACTCGCGCCGGGCGGCCGGCGGACGGTGACCCTGGCGTACGAGATCGCGGCGAAGGCGAAGGTCAGCGGGATCTGAACCAAGGGCGGAGGGCGAACGGGCCGGGCCGGCGCCCGTCGGTCAGCGGGCCGCCGCCGCGTGCGAGTGGGAGGCGTGGTAGTCGTCGTCGTGGTCGTCATAGTCGATCGTCCCGGACGTGATCTGGCCGACGAGTCCCAGCAGGAGGAAGAGCCAGACCAGGACCTTCGCGGTGGTGTCCAGGAGCAGGGGGCGCGTGGCGGAGCGCTGCTCGGGCGCGGCGGGGGCCGGCACAGGTGCGGGAACGGGGGCGGGCCCGGGGACCGGGGCCTGGGAGGGTGCGGGGGCAGCGGCGGGTGCGGTGGCGTCGTCGCCCAGGATGCCCTTGGGGTAGACCGGGGTCAGCATCATCGCGTACGCCGACAGCCGCATCCGGTAGCGGACGACGGCCGCCGTCGCGCCGAAGACGGGCTCGGGGAGGCGCCCCAGGACGATCCCGATCAGCCAGAACACCCAGCCGACCGCGAACCAGCCGGACTGCGCGAGGCTGCTGACGATCTGTGCCGGGATCATCAGGAACAGCCGGAACAGCACGGCGAGGCGGTTGAGCGGGGTGGCGCGGAGCTCGATGCGGACGGGGTAGTCGGGTGCGTCGAAGGCGAAGGGCGGATAGCGGTCGACGAGCAGTGCGGAGCTCGCCAGGACCCGGGTCTGGTAGGCGAGCACCGAGCCGAGGAACGACCCGATGGCGTCGGGCAGACGGCCCAGGACCAGGGCGCTGAACCAGCCCGCCACGGTGACGAAGAACGCGGCGATGGACAGGACGACGACGACGAACTGCGGCAGGAGCAGCAGCCAGCGCAGCAGCACCGTCCAGCGGCGCTGTCGCCCCGGAGGGGGGATGTCCAGGGGCGGCCGGAACTCGTCCTCGTCGGTGTACGCCGGAGGCCGGGGTTCCCATCCTGCTGCCATCGGCCGCCTCCTCCGCGTCCCGCCTGTCCCGGTGTTCGCCGGGTGCTCCCCTGCTGCGCCCGTGCACCTCGATCGTGGCGCGGCGATAGGGCCGCCGCACCGCCACCGGGGCCACAGGGGTTACCGCGGGCCCGGTTCCGGCCTGCGCCGCCACCCGGGACCGGACTCGTACCGCTCCCTCGTCAGGCGAGCTCCTTGACCGCCGCCAGGTACTCCAGGACGGCGTCGCGGTTGCGGGTCAGGCAACGGATCCGGCGTTCCATCCGCTCGGTCTCGCACTCCAGGGTGGCGATCATCTCGGGCGTGGCGTCGGCGAAGTGGATCTTCCGCGGGCTGTCCAGGCAGGGCAGGATCTGCTTGATGATCCGCGTGGGCAACCCCGCGTCGAGGAGCCCGCGGATCTGCAGGACCCGGTCGACGAGGCTCTCGTCGTACGCGCGGTAGCCGTTCGCCTCGCGGCGCGGAGTGAACAGGCCCTGCTCCTCGTAGTAGCGCAGGAGGCGCGGAGGGGTGTCCGTCAGCCGGGCGAGTTCGCCGATGCGCATATGACCATCCTCGTTTCGTCGAGAGCGGTACGGGTCCTGCCGGACCGGTCCTAGCCGAGCCAGCCCCGGAGCAGCTCCTCGCGCTCGGCCTTCCTGGGCGCCGACCCGCCCTCCCAGGCGCGGCCCCACTCCGACATCGCCGCCAGCGTCGTCTGCATCGTCGCGGCGCCCTCGGTGAGCCGGGACAGCAGCGCGCGGGAGAGGTCGGCCTCGGTCTGGGTGTAGCCGACGGCCGCGGCGGCGTAGGCCCCCAACTCGTACTCGCCGTCGGCCGCGTCCACGCACACCGTCATCAGCGGAGGCGCCTCGACCTCCGGGCCCATCCCCATGGGCAGGGCCAGCTCCTTCACCGTCACCAAGGCCACCTCCGCGACGGCGCCGACCTGCCGCATCAGCGACGTCACGGGCACTCCCCCCACCGTCAGGGCCCGCACGTCCTCCCACAGATGCAGGCCGGACTGCCCGTCGCCCAGCCCGACGATCCCCTCGGAGGTCAGCCGCACCCCGGGGGCGTGCCCGGACGGCTTCGCGCCCACGTACACATCGCCCTCGACGATCCAGAACAGGCCCACCATGGCCATGTGTTGCCCACTTCCCCCGACGACGGCAGCGCCCTCGTCTCGCACATCAAACGATCAGGTCACCTTCGGCAACGCAACAAGCGGACGGAAAGTTCCCACACCCCGGCCCGGCGCCCGTTCCGGGCGCAGTGCTCTACTTGCAGTTCCCTCCCCGCTCGAACGACAGGTGTGAGAACGTGCAACTCGCCGACAGCAATCGGCTCTCGCTGAAAGGGCTCCTCCAGGAACGCCGCGCGGCCATAAGTCCCGAATCCGCCGGGTTTCCGCGGCGGGTGTCCGGGCGTGGGCGCCGGGCCGTCGGGTTGAGCCAGGAGCAGATGGACTGTCTGCTGCACCGTGCGCCCGGTACGTACAACCGGTTCGAGAACGGGCAGCTGGCCAAGGTGTCGAACGAGTTCCTGACCGCCGTGGCGAAGGCGCTGCGGCTCAACGAGCAGGAGTGGACGATCCTGTGGCGGCTGGCGCGCCGGGAGAACCCGCCGTACGCCCTGCACGAGGACTCCGGGATGACGGTGCCCGGGGTGTGGCGGGGCGTGATGGAGCAGATCAGCGGGGCGATGGCGTATGTGACCGACGCCGAGTGGAACGTGCTGGCGCACAACGAGGACTACCGGCGCCTGTTCCCGCGCGGTGAGCCGCCGGCGAACACGATGCGGTGGATGCTGCTCGACGAGGAGGCGCGTACGGAGGTGCTGACCGACTGGGAGAGCCGGTGGGCGCCCCTGGTGATGCCCCAGTTGCGGCACGCCAGGGAGATGCGGCCGGACAACGGGACGCTGGCGCGGATCGAGGCGGAGGTTCTGGCGGACGCGGTGGCGGGGCCGATCTACCGGGAGGCGGCGACCGCGCCGATCCCGTACCCGGACGGCTCCGAGCGGCCGATCCACCATGCCGTGCACGGCCCCGGCTGGGTGACGACGTGCGTCGCCGAGCCGGTCACGTCGCCCGGTTCGCGGGTCATGCTGCTGGTCTACACGCCGGGCAGGTCGCTCGCCGAGCGGCATCCGGTGCTGTCGGCGCCGCTGAGGTCCTGAGGCGGTACCGGACGGGGGAACAACCGGCACCCATCACGTACGTTTTCCCCTACCCCGACCCGAGGAGTCTCAGCCGTGGCTCACATAGCCCGCCCCGCCATAGCCCTGCCCCCGAACCTGGTCACCACCGACGAGCTGTGCGCGGACATCCGTGCCGCCCACCCCGAGCTGCCCCGGCTGGAGGCCTATCTGCGGATCGCCCGGGCGACGACCGTGGAGAAGCGGTACTTCACGCGTCCGCTGTCCGCGCCGACGGTCTCCGGCACCGCGCCGATCGAGGAGCGCAACGGCGCCGCGTTCGAGGACGCGCTGCGGCTCGCCGTCGCGTCGGGCCGCCAGGCCCTGGCGAACGCCGGGCTCGCGCCCGAGGACGTGGACTGTGTCATCACCAGTCACACGACCTCGTGGGCGGTGCCCTCGCTCGACGTGTCGCTCGTGTACGAACTCGGGCTGCGAGCCGACGTACGGCGGATCCCGATGGCCAGCGTCGGGTGCGCGGGCGGGGCCCAGGCGATCGTGTACGCGCGGGACGACATCAGGGCGCACCCCGGCGCGAACGTCCTGATCGTCGTCGCCGAGTGCCTGTCGGCGGCGACGTACAACCATGTCGACACCAGCCGTGAGTCCATGATCTACAAGGTGCTGTTCGGGGACGGCTCCGGTGCCGTGGTCGTGTCGGACACCCCGCGGTGGGACGGCCCGAGCCTGGAGGTCAGCGACACGTTCCAGTACGTGCTGCCGGAGAGCATCAGCCGCTACAAGGGGCGGCTGACGGCCGAGGGGCTGCACTTCGACTCCACCGACGCCGCCACCCGCGCGCTGAGCGACTCCCTCCCGGAGATCCACAAGTGGCTGGACGGGCGGCCGACCGACTTCGTCGTGGTGCACCCCGGCGGTCCGCGCATCATCCTCGACGCCGCCGACGGCCTCGGGCTCGACCCCGACAAGACGACGGGCGACCTGACGCACTCCTGGACGAGCCTCGCGGAGTGCGGAAACCTCGGCGGCTCGGCCGTCCTCGACGTGCTGGCCCGGACGTTCGACGCCCCTCCGGCGCACGACAGCGAGGGCCTGCTCGTCGGCTTCGGCCCCGGTTTCATCCTGGCCGCGGCGTACGGGCGCTGGCACCACCCCGCCGTCTGACGCCCGGCGTCCGACGCCCGCCGCCTGACGCCCGCCGTCCGACGCCCGCCGCCTGACGTCCGCCGCCTGGCAGCATCCGACGCCCGACACCGGACACCACGCCGTCGGCGTGGTGTACCGACGCGTCGTCGCACGGGTCCCTCGACTTCCCCTGCCGCGCCGCCACATGAGCCTATTTGAGCGCAGGGGATTGACGGTTACATGATCACGGCGTTTCCTGTGATCCGCAACGTTTGATTGCGCGTGATTCTGGTCGATTGTGTCGCACTCGCAGGTCACTTCCCACCCCAGGAGCCCCCACATGCCCACCCCGCGCTCCCGCCTCGCCCCCGTCGCCGCCACGGCTCTCGTCGCCGCCCTCGGCCTCACCGCGTGTTCGAGCGGACAGGCGCCGTCCGGCTCTTCCGGCGACGTCCGCACGGTGGAGGGCAAGATCTCCCTGACGTATCTTCAGAAGCAGGGCGACCAGGAGTACTTCATCGGCGAGGCGGCCGGCGCGAAGGCGAAGGCGGCCGAGCTCGGCGTCGACCTGAAGGTGGTCAACCTCGGCAACGACGCCAACAAGACCGTCAGCGAGGTCCAGTCCGCGATCGCGCAGAAGAGCAACGGCCTGATCATCGTCGTCCCCGACCCCGCGGTCGGACCACAGGTCGTCCAGGCCGCCCGGGACGCCAAGGTCGCCCTGCTCACCTCCGACGACCAGATCTGCACCACCGGCCCGGCACCCGCGTCCTGCGCGAAGGGTGATCTGGTGCCGCGGATCGGCTTCAGCGGCGAGCAGATGGGCGGCGAGGTCGGCAAGCGGGCCGCCGAGGAGTACAAGAAGGCCGGCTGGAACGCGGCCGACACCCGGATCATCGCCGCCTGGAAGCAGGACGTCACCGTCTGCGGCGACCGCGTCAAAGCCGCCACGGCGGCCTTCGACTCGGCCGTCCACGGCGTGAGGGGCCTCGAAGTCGCCACCGACAACACCCCGACCGGCGCCCAGGACAAGGTGGCGGCCACCATCACCGCCAACCCCGGCGTCAAGCACTGGGTCGTCTGGGGATGCAACGACGAGAACGTCCAGGGCGGGGTCACCGCCCTGCAGAACGCCGGCATCGACGCCAAGGACATCATCGGCGTCGGCCTCGGCGCCTACCTCGCCTGCAAGGACTGGCAGTCCGGCAAGCCGTCCGGCATGAAGGCGGCGCTGTTCATCAACGGCAAGGACGTCGGCGCGCTCGCCGTCCAGACCATGTACGACCGCCTCAAGAACGGCAAAGAGTTCCCCGCCGAGGCGTTCGCGCCGACCCGGATGGTCGACGCCGCGAGCTGGCAGGCGGCCGGCGTCTCCTGCAGCTGACGCGCCCCGGCTCCCGTCCCGCCCCGCCCCGCCCCGCGTGAGTGAGGTCCCATGACCAGCACCGCACCCGCCGGCCTGTCCGCCGAGAACGTCTCCAAGCGCTTCGGCGCCGTCCACGCGCTCCAGGACGTCACCCTGCACTTCCCGCCCGGCCAGGTCACCGCCCTGATGGGCGAGAACGGCGCCGGCAAGTCCACCCTCCTGCGCATCCTGACCGGCGATCACCGGCCGAGCCGGGGGCGGGTCCTGCTGGACGGGACGCCGCTCGACCTCGCCTCGCCGATCGACGCGCGCCGGGCCGGGATCCGGATCATCCCCCAGGAGCCGGAGATCATCCCGCACGTCTCGGTCGCCGAGAACGTGTACGCCGGTTCGCTGCCCCGCCGCGCCGGGCGCCGCCTCGACCGGGCCGAACTGCGCCGCCGGATCACCGCGGACCTGGCGGCGCTCGGCTTCGCCAAGGTCCTCGACCCCGACCTGCCCGGCTTCCGGCTGACCGCCGCCCAGCGCCAGTTGGTGGAGATCCTCCGCGCCTTCACCGGCAGCGCCCCGCCCCGCGCGATCGCCTTCGACGAGCCGACCTCCTCCCTCTCCGAGCACGAGACCGAGGCCCTGTTCACCTTGATCGGGCGGCTCCGCGACCAGGGCGTCGCCGTCGTCTACGTGTCGCACCGGATGAAGGAGATCTTCCGCCTCGCCGACCGCATCGCCGTCCTGCGCGACGGCCGGGTCGCGGGCGTCGTCGACGCCTCCGCCACCACCGAGACGGAGGTCGTGCGTCTGATGGTCGGCCGCGACCTGGCCGGCCTGTTCGCCCGGCAGGAGGTCGCCACCGACCGCATCGTGCTCGACGTCCGCGGCCTCACCACCGACGACGTCCGCGACATCACGCTCCAGGTCCGGGCCGGGGAGGTGGTCGCCCTGGCCGGACTGATCGGCGCCGGCCGCTCCGAACTCGCCCTCGCCCTCGCCGGGGACACCCCGATCCGCTCCGGCACCGTCACGCTCGACGGCAGACGTCTCGACCTGCGCAGTCCGCGCGACGCCGTCGCCGCCGGCATCGGCCTGGCCCCGGAGGAGCGCAAGGCCCAGGCCCTGTTCCTGCACCGCACCATCCGTGACAACACCGCGCTGGTCAGCCTCGGCCGGCTGCGCCGCCGGCGTTTCGTCAGCAAGTCCGGGGAGCGCGCCCTCGCCCAGGAGTTCGCCGACCGGCTGCGGGTGCGCGCACCCTCCGTCGAGGCCGAGGTCCACACCCTTTCCGGCGGCAACCAGCAGAAGGTCGTGCTCGCCCGCTGGCTGGCCCGCAGGCCCGCGCTGCTGATCCTCGACGAACCCACCCGGGGCGTGGACATCGGTGCCAAGGCGGAGATCTACCAGATCATCGCCGACCTGGCCCGCGAGGGCGTGGCCATCCTGGTGGTCTCCTCCGAACTGCCCGAGGTCCTCGGCCTCGCCGACCGCGTCCTCGTCCTGCAGAACGGCCGCGTCACCGGCGAACTCGGCCGGTCCGAGGCCTCGGAGGAAGCGATCCTCGCCCTCGCCATGGCCGACGACCTCACCGCCGCTCCCCAGGGCGGCGCCGGCACGGACCCCGACGCGGGCACTCCCACCGACTCCCCTGCACCGGCCGCCCCGACCAGTCCGACCAGTCCGACCAGTGCTGGTCCCAGCACTCCTACCAGCCCGACCCCCGCGACGGGAGCCGCCCGATGAGCGCCGCCACCGCCCCGAGCACCCAGCGCCCGCCGAGCGGGACCGGACCCGAGCCGCGCCCGGGCGGCCCGCGCACACTCCTCGCCTCGATCGGCGGGCAGAACGCCGGACTCCTCGGCGCCCTCGTCGTCGTGGTCGCCCTGTTCGGCACGCTCGACCCCAACTTCCTCGGCTGGGACAACATCCGGGTGATCGGCGAGGCGGCCACCATCGCCGGGCTGCTCGCCGTCGTACAGACCGTCGTCATCATCTGCGGCGGCCTCGACATCTCCGTCGGCTCCCAGGCCGGCCTCGCCTCCGTGGTCAGCGCGATGGTCTTCACCGCCACCGGCTCCAGCGCCCCGCTCGGCATCGGCGCCGCCCTGCTCGGGGGCGCCGCCGTCGGCCTGCTCAACGGCGTCGTGATCATCCACGGCAGGGTCAACCCCACGATCGCCACGCTGGCCGGCCTCGCCGCGTACAAGGGACTCGCCCAACTGGTCTCCGACGGACGGGCGCAGGGCTACGTGCTCGGCGACCCCGTCTTCGTCTTCCTCAGCCGGGGAAGGATCGCCGGGCTGCCTACCATGGTCTGGATCCTGGCGCTGGTCGCGGCCGCGGTGCACGTCCTGCTCACGTACACCGACATCGGCCGCAACATCTACGCGCTCGGCGGCAACGACACCGCCGCCCGGCTGGCCGGCATCAACCTCAACAAGTACCTGATCTCGGCGTACGCGCTGACCGGCACCGTCGCCGCCCTCGCCGGTGTGCTGCTCACCGCGCGCACCGGCTCCGGGCAGCCGGTCTCCGGCAGCGAGGGCCTGGAACTCCAGTCGATCACCGCGGCCGCGCTCGGCGGCTGTGCCCTCAAGGGCGGCAAGGGCACGATCGGCGGCACCCTGCTCGCGGTCGCCCTGCTCGGCGCCCTGCAGAACGGGCTCACCGTCCAGGGCATCAACACCTTCTGGCAGAACGTCGCCCAGGGACTGCTCCTCGTGGCCGCCGTCGTCATCCAGCAGCGCCGCCACCGCGGCCGCGCCGTCGGCCTGCCCGCGTAGCTCCGCTCCTGCTCCTGCACCCCCGCACCCCCGCAACCCCCGCACCTGCACCTGCACCTGCACCTGCACCCGCACCTCCTTGTCGGCCGATCAACCTTCCAGACAGGAGAGCTCACTTGACTCCCTCCACACGCGGGACCGGACACGGCATCAGGCACGTCCTCACCGCGACGACCACCTCGCTGGCCATGCTGTTCGGCGGTGGCGCCCTCGCCGCCACGGCCGCCACGGGCCTCCAACTGGCCGCCGCACCACCGGCGGCGGCCGTGGAGAACACACTGGCCCGCACTCCCGCGATGGGCTTCAACAACTGGAACTCCACCCACTGCCGGGCGGAGTTCAACGAGTCGATGGTCAAGGGCATCGCGGACATCTTCGTCACCCAGGGGCTCAAGGACGCCGGCTACCAGTACGTCAACCTGGACGACTGCTGGGCCCTGCCGAACCGCGACGCCTCCGGCAACCTGGTGCCCGACCCGGTCCGCTTCCCGCACGGGATCAAGGCGCTGGCCGACTACGTCCACGCCAAGGGCCTGAAGTTCGGCCTCTACTCCAGTGCCGGCACCAAGACCTGCGACACCCTCGGCTTCCCCGGCGGACTCGGCCACGAGCAGCAGGACGCCAACCTCTGGGCGTCCTGGGGCGTCGACTACCTCAAGTACGACAACTGCAACAACCAGGGCGTCGACGCCCGGCAGCGCTACCGGGCGATGGGCGACGCGCTGAAGGCCACCGGCCGCCCCATCCTCTACAGCATCTGCGAATGGGGCCAGAACCAGCCGTGGACCTGGGCTCAGGACGTCGGCAACTCCTGGCGCACCACCGGAGACATCACCGACTCCTGGTCCAGCATGATCGGCATCGCACACGCCAACCAGCCGCTCGCCCCGTACGCCGGGCCCGGCGGCTGGAACGACCCGGACATGCTGGAGGTCGGCAACGGCGGCATGACCGACACCGAGTACCGCACCCACTTCAGCCTCTGGGCCGAGATGTCCGCGCCGCTGCTGATCGGCAGCGACCTGCGGACCGCGAGCGCGGCGACGCTGGCGATCCTGAAGAACACCGACGTGATCGCGGTCGACCAGGACCCGCTGGGCGTGCAGGGCACCGTGCTGTCCAGCAGCGGCGGCCTGGTCGTCATGAGCAAGCCGCTCGCCGACGGCAGCCGCGCGATCACCCTCACCAACGAGACCAGCCTGGCCCGGACCGTCGCCACCACCGCGGAGGCCGCCGGGATCGGCGGCGCGCCCTCGTACATGCTCAAGGACCTGTGGTCCGGGCAGACCACCACCTCGACCGGCGCGGTCAGCGCGTCGGTGCCGCCGCACGGCACGGTGATGTACCGGGTGACCCCGAGCGCGCCGATCGCGCTGCCCGCCGGCCTGTACCAGCTCGGTGACCTGGCCTGGACCTCGGCCACCAACGGCTGGGGACCGGTGGAGCGCAACAGGAGCAACGGTGAGAGCGGCTCCGGCGACGGGCACACCCTGACGGTCGGCGGCGCCGCGTACGCCAAGGGCCTGGGCACCCACGCCTCCTCCGACGTCCGCTACCACCTGGGCGGGACGTGCCGGAACCTCACCGTCGACGTCGGCGTCGACGACGAGGTCGGCAACAGCGGCTCGGTGGTCTTCCAGGTGTACCGCGACCAGAGCCTGGCCGCCGACAGCGGGGTGCTGCGGGGCAGCGATCCCGCGAAGCGCCTCAGCGTCGACCTCACCGGTACGAACGACCTGCGGCTGGTGGTCACCGACGCCGGGGACGGCAAGAACTACGACCACGCCGACTGGGCGGGTGCGCGTCTCGCCTGCGGTGACGGCCCGTCGGCCGGCAGCCACGCCCTGAGCGACCTCGCGTGGGCGAGTGCCGCCAACAGCTGGGGGCCGGTCGAGCGCGACCGCAGCAACGGCGAGCAGGCGGCCGGCGACGGCCGCACCCTGACCGTCGGCGGCACGCCGTACGCCAAGGGCCTCGGCACCCACGCCGCCGCCACCCTCACGTACTACCTGGGCGGCTCCTGCACCGGCCTGAGCACCGACGTGGGCGTCGACGACGAGGTCGGCAACAGCGGCTCGGTGGTCTTCCGGGTGTACGCGGACGGTGTGAAGGTCGCCGAGAGCGCCACCCTGACCGGCAGCGCGGCCGCAGCCCACCTCGACGCCCCGCTCACCGGTGCCTACGAGCTCACGCTCCAGGTCACCGACGCCGGCGACGGCAACAGTTACGACCACGCCGACTGGGGCGGCCCCACCCTCACCTGCGTCTGATCGTGGCGGCCCGGCAGGCCGGCGCGCACATCGGCGCCGGCCCGCCGGGACCGGCTACCGGCTCTCACACCCCGCGTCTCACGCCTCGTGGGACACGCGGATCAGGTGGTCGCGCACGACGGCCACGTGCGGGTTGGTGGCGGAGCCGGGGCGCTGGACGAGGAAGCCGGTGTTGATCGGCGGGTCCTCGGGCTGGTGCAGCAGGACCAGGGCCCCGGACGCGAGCTCGGCCGCACAGAGGTAGCGCGGCAGGACGCTGGCCCCGACGCCGCCGACGACGGCGGCGAGGACCGCGCGCAGGTCGGGGACGGTGACGGCGGGGGTGGTCGCGAGGCGGGTGCCGAAGACGTGCCGCCAGTAGCGGCGCAGGATGGGCAGGTCCTCGGCGTACGAGACGAGGGGCACGCCGTGCAGGGCGGCGGGCCCGTCGGTGGCGACGCGCGCGCTGAGGCGTTCGGCCCACGCCGGCGCGGCGACCAGGACGAACTCCTCGTCGGCGAGCGGGACGGAGGCGAGGTTGCGGCCCCGGGGGCGGACGGTCGCCACCACCAGGTCGTGGCGGCCGGCCCGCAGCGCCTCCAGGAGGTCGTCGGTGAGGCCGAAGGTGACGCGGAGCCGTACACCCTTGTCGACGAGGCCGGCGAGGGTGGGCAGGACGCAGTGCGAGAGGTACTCGGCCGGGCCGGCGATGTGCACGGGCTCCGCCTCGCCCGCGCCGAGCAGCCCGCCGGGGCCGTGGACGGCGCCGAGCGCGTCCAGCGGCTCCACGACGCGGCCGGCCAGCTCGTCGGCGAAGGGGGTCGGGGCGACGCCGCGCGGCAGGCGCTCGAACAGCTCCCGGCCGAGCCGGCTCTCCAGCGTGCGGATCTGGGTGGTGACGGTGGGCTGGGAGAGGCCGAGCATGCGGGCGCCGGTGGTGAAGGAACCGGCCCGGTAGACGGCGAGGAAGGTGCGCAACAGGTTCAGGTCGGGCAGTCCGGGACCGTGCGCGGGGGCCGCCGGCACGCCCGTCGGCACTCCCGGGGCCGCTGCTGCCGGTGCTGCCGGTGCTGCCGGTGCTCCCCCAGGCACACCGGCCGGCCAGCCTGTCGGCATTCCCGCCGTGCCATCGGATTTCCTATCTGCCATATGTCCGAGCCTATTGGATTCGGATGGGTCCTGCCTCCTACGGTCGAGGACATCGCCGCACTGACGATCTGCGTCCGCGGTGTCAGAACCCCACTGCGTCAGCCTGGAGAGACACGCATGTCGAAGATCCTTTTCGTGATGACCGGCGTCGACCACTGGACCCTCGCCGACGGCACCGAGCACCCCACCGGCTTCTGGGCCGAGGAGGCCGCCGCGCCGTACGAGGCGTTCACGGCCGTCGGTCACGAGATCACCGTCGCCACGCCCGGCGGCGTCGTCCCGACCGTCGACCGGGGCAGCCTGGCGCCCGAGGTGAACGGCGGGCAGGAGGGTGCCGACCGGATCGCCGCGACCCTCGACGCGATGGCCGAGCTCCGCCGCCCGGTCCGGCTCGAGGACGTGCGGCTCGACGACTACGACGCCGTCTTCTACCCCGGCGGCCACGGCCCCATGGAGGACCTCGCCGTCGACGCCGTCTCCGGTCGCCTCCTGATCGACACGCTGGCGTCGGGCAAGCCGCTCGGTGTCGTCTGCCACGCGCCGGCCGCGCTGCTCGCGGCGGTCGAGGAGGAGGGCGGCAACGCCTTCGCCGGGTACCGGGTGGCCGCCTTTAGCAACGCGGAGGAGACCCAGGCGGGCTTCGCCGACAAGGCCAAGTGGCTGCTCGAGGACCGGCTGGTCGAGGCCGGCGTCGACGTCCGCGTCGGCGAGCCGTGGGCGCCGAACGTGGTCGTCGACCGCAACCTCGTCACCGGCCAGAACCCGGCCTCCTCCGCCCCGCTCGCCGCCGAGCTGCTCAAGAAGCTGGCCTGACCATGGGCACCGACCGGCTCGACGAGGTCCTCGACGCCGCCTACGACTGCCTGACCCGGTACGGCGTACGGCGCACCACGATGGACGACATCGCCGCCACCATGGGCGTGTCCCGGTCCGCGGTCTACCAGTACGTGCGCAACAAGGACGACGCCTTCCGCCGCCTCGCCGCCCGGCTGCACGCCCGCGCCCTGGAGCGGGCCCGGCAGGCGGCGGCCGACCGGAACGCCTCGTACACCGTACGGATCCGGGGCGTCCTCGCCGCCAAGCTCGACCTCGTCGCCGAGCTGAGCGGCCCCTCGCCGCACACCGCCGAACTGGTGGACGCCAAGGCCCGGCTCTTCACCGGGATCTGCGCCTCGTTCACGGCCGATCTGCGGAGCCTGCTCACCGAGCTGTTCGCCGAGGCCGGCACCACCGCGGGCGTCGAGCCCGCGCAGGCGGCGGACATCGCCCTGGCGCTCGTCCTCGGACTGGAGTCGGTGGCCGGGGCCGACGCCGAGGCCATGACGACGGACAGCAGGGCGCTCTTCGCCCCGGCGACGGACGCGCTGCTCGCGGGGCTGCTGGGCGTACCGGTGCAGACACCGGAGCCGGAGCCGGAACGGGGGCCGGGGTCGGAAACGGGGCCGGGGCCGGGGTCGGTAACGGCACCCTTGCCGACCGCCCTCTGAGTCCGCCCTCCTCCTTTCCTTCCTCCCCTCCTACTTCCTTTCTCCCCCTCCTACTTCCTTTCTCCTCCCCCCTCCTCCCCCTCTTACGTGGAGCTATGTCATGCCTTTTTCCAGCCGTGAATGGCAGCTCGTCGCCCGGCCCGTCGGCGAGCCCCGGTCCGCCGACTTCGCCTTCGTGACCACCACCGTGCCCGACCCGGGCCCCGGTCAGATCGTCGTCCGCAACGACTTCCTCTCCGTCGACCCGTACATGCGCGGCCGGATGAACGAGGGCGAGTCCTACATCCCGCAGTTCGAGCTCGGCGAGACCATGACGGGTACGGCCGTCGGCACGGTCGTCGCCTCGCAGGCGCCGGAGGTGCCGGTCGGCGCCACTGTCACGCACTTCCTGGGCTGGCGGGAGTACGCCCTCGTGGACGCCGCCGCCGTGCAGCGCGTCGACACCGCGCTCGCGCCCGCCGAGGCGTACCTGGGCGTGCTCGGCACCACAGGTCTGACCGCGTGGGCCACGCTGACGGAGATCGCGCCGGTGCGCGAGGGCGACGTCGTCTTCGTGTCCGGGGCGGCGGGCGCGGTCGGCTCGGTGGCCGGTCAGTTCGCCCGCAAGCTGGGTGCCTCGAAGGTGATCGGTTCGGCGGGCGGGCCCGAGAAGGCCGGCCGGCTGGTGGAGCAGTACGGCTACGACGCGGCGCTCGACTACCGCGCGGGCGACGTCGCCGGTCAGCTCGCGGCCGCCGCGCCCGAGGGCATCGACGTCTACCTCGACAATGTGGGCGGCGAGCACCTGGACGCGGCCCTCGCGGCGATGAACCTGAACGGCCGGATCGGCCTGGTCGGCGCCATCTCCGCGTACAACGCGACGGAGCTGCCGCCCGGCCCGGCGAACCTGCCGCTCGCCATCGGCAAGCGCATCACGCTGCGCGGCATGAACGTGGGCGACCACCTGCACCTGGTGCCCGACTACGCCAAGCAGGCGGGCGGCTGGCTGAAGGACGGCTCGCTGGTCGCCGACGAGACGGTCGTCGACGGCATCGAGAACACGCTCGACGCCTTCCAGTCGATGATGCGCGGCGGCAACACGGGCAAGATGCTCGTCCGCCTGGCGCACCGCTAGACGCCCTCGGCGGGGGGGGCCCCGCGGCGGGGCGGGGGCCCCCCCCCCCCGGAGAGACCACCAAAGCAGAAGCGGAGGAGGGGGGAGAGG
>NZ_JBSGBF010000084.1:0-35051 GCF_053601115.1 Streptomyces sp. NPDC004788 | reverse complement strand
GCCCTCGCCCAGGCCAGCGACCTGCTCCTGATGGACGAGCCGTTCGCCGCGCTCGACGCCATCACCCGGGACGTGCTGCACGACGAGCTGACCCGGATCTGGCGCGAGACCCGGCTGTCGGTCCTGTTCGTCACCCACAACGTGCGCGAGGCCGTGCGCCTCGCCGAGCGGGTCGTCCTGCTCTCGTCCCGGCCCGGCCGCATCGCCCGGGAGTGGACCATCGACATCCCGCAGCCGCGCCGCATCGAGGACGCCGACGTCGCCGAGCTGTCCCTCGAGATCACCGAACACCTGCGTGGGGAGATCCGCCGTCATGGCCAGCACTGAGACCGTCTCCGGCGGCGTCGAGGACGCCGTCAAGACCGACGACCTCGCCGGCCTGGAGGCCGGGCTCGACGCCCTGGACAGCGTGCAGGTCCGCCGGGCCCCGGTGCGCGAGATCCTGCTGAAGAAGGTCCTGCCGCCGACCCTGGCCATCGTCCTGGTCCTGGTGGTGTGGCAGCTCCTGGTCACCCTGAAGGTCGCCGACGAGGGCAAGCTGCCCTCGCCGGGCGCCGTGTGGGGCAGCCTGGAGACGATGTGGCTGGAGGGCACGCTCCTCGGCGTGCTGTGGACCAGCGTGTCCCGGGCGCTGCTCGGCTTCCTGCTCGCCCTCGCGATCGGCACGCCGCTGGGCCTGATCGTGGCCCGGGTGGGCGTGATCCGCACGGCGATCGGCCCGATCCTGTCCGGTCTGCAGTCGCTGCCCTCGGTCGCCTGGGTGGCGCCGGCGGTGCTGTGGCTCGGCCTCAACGACAGCATGATGTTCGCTGTCATCCTGCTCGGCGCCGTGCCGTCCATCGCCAACGGCCTGGTCGCGGGCGTGGACCAGGTCCCGCCGCTGTACCTGCGGGCCGGCCAGACGCTCGGCGCGACCGGCCTGAAGGGCGCGTGGCACATCGTGATGCCGGCCGCGCTGCCCGGCTACCTCGCGGGCCTGAAGCAGGGCTGGGCGTTCTCGTGGCGCTCGCTGATGGCGGCGGAGATCATCGCCTCCTCGCCCGACCTGGGCCTGGGCCTGGGCCAGCTCCTGGAGAACGGCCGGAACAACTTCGACATGCCGGGGATCTTCCTCGCGATCATCCTGATCCTGCTCGTCGGCGTCGCCATCGACCTGCTGATCTTCAGCCCCCTGGAGCGCGCGGTGCTGCGCCGCCGCGGCCTGCTGGTGAAGGGCTGACCATGAGTGCGCCGGTTCTCCTCGTCGTCGCCCACGGCAGCCGCGATCCGCGGCACGCGGCCACCGTCCAGGCGCTGGTGCGCCGGGCCGGTCTGCTGCGGCCCGGGCTGCGCGTGGAGACGGCGTTCCTGGACTTCAACCTGCCGTCGGTGACCGGGGTGCTCGACCGGCTCGCCGCGGAGGGGGTGCGGGAGGTGGTGGCGCTGCCTCTGCTGCTGACCCGCGCCTTCCACGCGAAGGCCGACATCCCCGCCGTACTGCGGCAGGCCCCCGCGTCCCTGACCGTCCGCCAGGCGGAGGTCCTGGGCCCGTCGCCGCTGCTGCTCGGCGCGGTCGAGCGGCGGCTGTACGAGGCGGGGCTCACGCCCGCCGACAAGAGCACGACCGGGGTCGTCCTGGCCTCGGCGGGCTCCACCGACCCGGAGGCGATCGCAGTGATCGCTGAAACGGCGCGGGAGCTGCGGCGCACCGGTTGGTGCTCCGTGCGACCTGCGTTCGCCTCCGCATCTCTTCCGCGTACGGAGGACGCCGTACGGGCGCTGCGCGCCGAGCCGGGCGTCCGCCGGGTCGCGGTGTCCCCGTACGTGATCGCCCCGGGCCGGCTGCCCGACCGCATCGCGTCGGGCGCGGCCGAGGCGGCGGCGGACGTCCTCGCGGACGTCCTCGGTCCGTCGCCCGAGCTGGCGCGGCTGCTCCTGGAGCGGTACGCGGCGGCGGCTCAGACCCTGCGGCCGCTCAGGGCGACGGCCTTCTCCAGCGACGGGGCCCCGGCTGGTACGTCGACGGGCGCGTCGAACCCTTCGTACTCCCGGTACATCTCGGCGTAGCGCCCGACCACGTCGAGCACATAGGCGCCGGTGTCCTCCGGCAGGTCGTACTCCTGGCCCGTGGAGCGCGCCAGGTCCCAGCCGTGCAGGGCGAGTTCGAGGACGAGCATGGCGGCGATCTCGGCGGCCGGCACGGCGCTGCCGCCGAGGTCGACGTCGCCCTCCCAGGCTTCGGGCTTCTCCCAGGCGGCGAGCGCGCGGTCGAGCTGCGCGCGGTACCGCTCGGGCCAGTCGGCGTCGGCCGTGAAGTCCCGCTGGACGGTCTCCTCGGGGAGCTGGGTCCGCAGCGCGCGGTGCTCCAGGCCGTGCGCGGAGTAGAGGACCAGGTGGTTGGCGAGTTCGCGGACGGTCCAGCCGGCGCAGACGGACGGGCCGGCGAGCTGCTCGGTGCCGATGCCCCGGGTGACGCGGGCGGATTCGGCGGCGCAGGCGGTGAGGTGGTCGTGGATCGCGTTCATGCCGGTCACGTTACGGAGGGGTCGCGACGCGGTCTTGAAGTTTCGCGACAGCCGACGACCCGGCAGGGCGTTTCCTTCGGATCATCGGATCGTTGTTCCGGGTGTGCCCGAGGCACATGCCAGAAGAACGTCCGAGCTCCGAAGGGAGACCCGGAGTGGGTGACTACTGCCAGAGCCGGCTGTGCTGCCGCTGCCAGCAGCGCTCCTGGACGACCCGGCTCGGCGAGGAGCGGCTCTGCGGACCGTGCGCGGCCTGCTGCCGGGAGTGCGGCCGGGCGCCGGCGCCGCACCTCGACGGCCTGGACGGCGGAGTGTGCGCGGACTGCCGTGGCCGGTGCGGGCGGTGCGGCGCCGCGCTTCCGGAGAGCGGTACGTGCGGGTGCCGGAGATGGAAGCGGGGCCCGGGGAGCGATCCGATCGGCTTCGTCATGCAGGGCTTCCCGCAGCCGCTGCTCCAGGCCCTCGGCTTCTCCCTGCCGCGCAGCCTGCCCGACATCCTGTACGCCGAACTCGCCCACCGCACCCCCGCCCAGCTCCTCGACCGCGTCGAGCGCCGCTGGCACACCCGCTGGTCCCACGCCCTGCACGAGCGCGACGAGGACGACCGGCGCCGCTGGGCCCCGCAGGAGATCGCCGAGTTCCTCGTCGGCCGCGGGCCGTGCCGCAACCCCGCCTGCGAGGACGGCCACCTGGTGCCGGACGGCGCCCCGTGCCCGTACTGCAGGGAGCCCGGGCACCGCTTCGTGCCCGGCACCGCGGAGACCACCGCCACGACCGAGCACGCCCACCGGACGGCCGCCGAGATCCGCCGGGCACTGGTCGCGGGGCGGGCGACGCGGCCGAAGAGGCGGCCCGGCTGAGGCCGATCAGCTGAAGTCGAGCCCGCCCGAGCGCTCCCGCTTCAGTTCGAAGAGGTCGGGGTGCGAGGCCAGGACGCGGAAGCTGTCGAAGAGTTCGGCGGCCTTCTCGCCGCGCGGGATGGCGCGCAGGACGGGGCCGAACCAGGCCGTGCCGTCGACGTGGATCGTCGGCGTGCCCACGTACGCGCCGGCCTCCGGGTCCTTGCCGGCGTCGTGGCTGACGCGGACGGCGGCGTCGTACGAGGAGTCCTCGGCCGCCTCGGCGAGAGCGGCGGGGAGGCCGAGTTCGGCGAGGGACTCGGCGATCACCGCGTCGAAGTCCTTGTTCTTCTGGTCGTGGATGCGGGTGCCGTACGCGGTGTAGAGCGGGCGCAGGATCTCCTCGCCGTGCTGCTCGGCCGCGGCGGCGGCCACCCGGACCGGGCCGATGGAGGCGTCGACGAGGGTGCGGTACCAGTCGGGCAGTTCGTTGCCCTCGTTGTGGAAGTAGAGGCTCATCAGCCGGAAGCGCACGTCGAGGTCGCGCTGCCGCTCAACCTCGAGGATCCAGCGGGAGGTGATCCAGGCGAAGGGGCAGGCGGGGTCGAAGTAGAAGTCCACAGTCGTTGTCATGGAAGGAACAGTAGTCACGGGATGGCCCGCGGGAGCGGGCCAATCACGAGCTGTTCGACTGGGCCATTTGATGGGGTCGATCGGCCGGACCGATCGACCGGACCGATCGACCGGAGCGACCGCCCCGCCCGTCAGTCCTCGGGGGCCGTCATCTCCACGAGCTTGCGGACGGTGTTCCAGTTGCGCGCGGTGACGGTGACGTCCTTGTAGAGGGAGGGCCGGGAGACGGCCTCGCCGAGCTTGGACCGGCCGAGGCCCTCCGGCGTGTAGAGGTAGAGGACGCGGTCGCCGAGCGCGAACGCCTCGGGACGGAAGGCCTCCTGGTCGAGCGCGGCGAAGCGTTCGGCGGTGACGGGACCCGAGTAGTAGAGGGCGTGCAGCTGCTTGCCCTCCAGTTCGGCGGCGGGGAAGGGGCAGTCGGCCTCGACGGCGGCGAGGTACTCGTGGTCCCGTACGAGGCAGGCGACGCGGAAGCCGAAGTGGTCCTCGATCGCGGCTTCGATCGCCGCCGCGTGCTCCTCCTCGGTGCCGCCGGCGTCCGTGCTGAACACCGCGTTGCCGCTCTGGAGGTAGGTCTTCACCCCGTGGTGGCCGAGCCCTTCGAGGAGTGAACGGAGCTCCGCCATGGGGACCTTGTTGCGTCCGCTGACGTTGATCCCGCGGAGCAGCAGGGCGTAGGTCGTCGTCATGCGCACACCATAAGACGGCCGCCGCGCCCCGTGGGGGAGGGCGCGGCGGCCGCCGTTCAAGGCTTCCCGTGGGCTACGGGCCCGCTACTCGACGATCCTCAGCAGCTTGTTGGCGGTACCGGGGCTCGCGTTGCCGATCTTGTCCGGGGTAGCCCCGGCGACGAGCGCCTGGGCGACCTGGTCCGGTGTGGCGTCCTGGTGGGCGCCCAGGTAGACGGCGGCGGCGCCGACCACGTGCGGGGTGGCCATGGAGGTGCCGGAGATGGTCTTGGTGCCGGTGTCGCTGTCGTTCCAGGCCGAGGTGATCTCCGAGCCCGGGGCGTAGAGGTCCACGACCGAGCCGAAGTTGGAGAAGTCGGACTGCTGGTCGTCCTTGGTGGACGAGGCCACGGTGATCGCCTCGGTGACGCGGGCCGGGGAGCCCTGGCCGGCGTCGGCGGACTCGTTGCCGGCCGCGACGCCGAAGGTGACGCCGGACGCGATGGCCTTGCGGACCGCGTCGTCGAGCGCCGGGTCGGCGCCGCCGCCCAGGCTCATGTTGGCGACGGACGGGCCCTGGTGGTGCTGGGTGACCCAGTCGATGCCCGCGACGACCTGCTCCGTGGTGCCGGAGCCGTTGTCGTCGAGGACGCGCACGGCGACGATCTTCGCCTTCTTGGCGATGCCGTACGTGGACCCGGCGATGGTCCCGGCGACGTGCGTGCCGTGGCCGTTGCCGTCCTGGGCCGTGTCGTCGTTGTCGACGGCGTCGAAGCCGTACGAGGCCCGGCCGCCGAAGTCCTGGTGGCTGATCCGGACGCCGGTGTCGATGACGTACGCGGTGACGCCCTCGCCCGCGCTGTCGGGGTAGGTGTACTTGTCGTCCCCGGCGGTGTCGGTCTGGTCGACCCGGTCGAGGCCCCAGGACGGCGGGTTCTCCTGGGTCTCCTCGATCGTGAACCTGCGGTTCTGGACGACCTTGGCGACGGCCGGGTCGGCGGCGAGGCGCTTGGCCTCGGTCTCGGTGAGGTTGTTGACGGAGAAGCCGTTGACGCTGGAGTCGTAGCTGCGGCGCAGGGTGCCGCCGTACTCCTTGGCCAGTTCGCTCTTGCCGTCCCGGCCGGTCTTCTCGTCGAGCAGCACGACGTAGCTGCCCGCCACGGCGCCCTTGGCGCCGAGGCCGTAGACGGTTCCTTCGGCGGGTGCGGGCGTCGCTCCGGCGAACGGGCCGGTGAGGACGGTCACTCCGGCGGCCGCGGCGATCGCGGTCGTGATGGCGATGATCCGGACCTGCTTGCGGTCACGCTTGTGTATTGCCATGAAGAGGGGTCTCCTCGTCAGGTTTTTGTGGGGGGTTGAGCTTCCGGACGAAACTCTTCCGGCGGCTCACCCGAAACCTTGTCTGATTGACGAGTGCAAATCAAGGGCTTCACACACCTGTGACTTCTTCAACAAGGTTTCTCAAAAAGGGGAATGGGGCGAGTCGTCTCAACCCGCCCCATTCGGCGCGCTGTTCGCGGCCCGGTGGTCCTGCGGTCAGCCGCGTTGGTAGCGGGCGAGGACCCGGTTGCCGTCCTCCTCCAGACGCCGGCGCAGCTCTGCGGTGTCGATGGCGCCGCTGTAGTACTCCTGGAAGGCCGGGGTGGCCACCTTGTCCTTCCACTCCGGGTAGCCGCGCACCGACTGCGCGGGCGCCGGGCGCAGTCGCCGCGCGACCGCCGCACCGGTGGCCCAGCCGAACTCCGCGGTGTGCAGGGCCGGATCGGCGAGGGCGGCGGTGGAGGTGGGCAGCATCCAGTCGCCGAGCGCGAGCCGGACGGTGTTGCGGGGCTGGAGGAAGAAGTCGAGGAAGGCCGCGGCCTCCCGCTGGTGCGGGCTGTCCCGGGCGATCGAGAGGGTCTGCGGGCTGACGCCCTGTGCGAGCCCGTCGGCGCCGGCGGGCGCGGGCAGGACGGTCCAGTCGAAGCCCTTCGGGGCCTGCTGCACGATCTGCTGCCGGTACGAGAAGCCCAGCGGGACCATCGCGTACTTCCCGGCGAAGAAGCCGGGCAGGGTGTCGGAGCCGCCGCTGCCGAGGGTGGCGCGGGAGGCGGAACCGTCGGCGCCGGCCATGGCGCGCAGGGTGCCGGGGACGACGGCGTCGGCCTCGGTGAAGCGGACGGTGACCTTGCCGTCGGCGCCACGGTGGAAGAGCCGGCCGCCGGCGGAGACTCCCAGGTTGAGCGAGACGGAGACGGGCTCCCTGAGCGGCCAGGCGACCGCGTACCGCCCCTCCCCCAGCTTCGCCGTCAGGTCCCGACCGACCTGCCGGAACTCGGTCCAGGTCCAGGGGCGTTCGGGTGTCGGCAGGCGTACCCCGGCCTGCCGGAGCAGCGTCCGGTTGGCCATGATCACGCGCGGCTCCTGGAGGAACGGCACGCCGTAGATCCCGTCGCCGACGGTCGTGGTCCGCCAGCTGTGCGCGGGGATGTCGGCGCGCAGCCGTGCGGAGAGCAGCGGGCGCAGATCGGCGAGGTAGCCGCCGTACGCGAAGTCGGCGAGGTCGTCCGAGGCGTCGTGGATCAGGTCGGGCGCCTCGCCGCCCTCGAAGGAGGTGAGCAGCTGGTCGTGGACGGAGTCCCAGCTGCCCTGGACGTACTCGACCTGGATACCGGGATGGCCGGCGTTCCACTCCTTCACCAGGGCCTTGTTGGCGTCGACGGACTCCTTCTGCCAGGCGAGGGAGAGGAACCGGAGCCGGACCACGCCGCCGCTGTCGTGGTCGCGGTCGTGGCCGGCTGTGCAGCCGGTGAGCAGCAGCACGAGGACCACGAGGAGGACGCCCGGCATCCGTGCGACCCGGGGCCGTGCGACCGGGAACCGTGCGACCCGGAGCCGCGCGACCGGGAACCGTGCGACCGGCATCCGTACGCGTCTCATGACTTCACCGCCCCGGTCAGCGTCCCGCCCGTGATGCGCCGCTGGATCAGGGCGAAGACGAGCAGCGAGGGCAGGGTGGCGAGGATGGCCGCGGCGGCGAGCGGCCCGAGGTCGGCGACGCCCTCCGCGCCGAGGAAGTGAGTGAGGACGACGGGCAGGGTCTGCCGCTCCGGGGACTTGAGCAGGACGAGCGCGAAGAAGAACTCGTTCCACGCGGTGACGAAGGCGAACAGCGCGGTGGCGACCAGGCCCGGGGCGAGCAGCGGCGCGGTGACCGAGACGAGGGTACGGAGCTTGCCGGCGCCGTCGACGGCCGCGGCCTCCTCCAGCTCGCGCGGCACGGCCCGTACGTACCCCGTGAGCATCCACAGCGCGAAGGGCAGGGACCACACCACGTACACCAGGACCAGACCGGCCAGGCTGTTGACGAGGTGGAGCCTCTTGAGGACGAGGAAGAGCGGGATGATCAGGAGGACGAACGGGAAGGCCTGGCTGACCACGACCCAGCCGGTGGCGGCCGTGCCGAGCCGGGAGCGGCGCCGGGCCAGGACGTAGGCCATGGGCGTCGCGACAGCGACCGCGATCAGGGCGGCGGCGACCGCGGCGAGCAGGCTGTTCCCGGCGGCGCGAAGGAGCGGCTGCTCGGCGAACGCCTGCCGGAAGTTGTCGAGGGTGGGGTCCCGCGGGATCCAGGTGGGGTGCAGCGCGCCCAGTTCCGTGGCCGGTTTGAAGGCGGTGGAGATCAGCCACAGGAAGGGGAGGGCGAGGAAGACCAGATACGCGAGGAGGGCCGCGTACTGGCCGGCGCGGGCGACCCCGCGGCTATGGAACGCTCGTACGGGCCGCTGCCTCACCGGTCCTCCTCCGTGGTCCTCACCGGTCCTCCTCCGTGGTCCTCACTGGTCCTCCTTCAGGCGCCCGGCGAGATACAGGGCGAGGAGTACGGAGACGACGGCGACGAGTACGCAGCCCATCGCGGCGGCGTAGCCGAACTGCCCGTAGCGGAAGGCCTCCTCGTACGCGAACAGCATCGGCAGCCGGGTGCGGCCGCCGGGTCCGCCGTTGGTCAGCACGTAGACCAGGGCGAAGGAGTTCAGGTTCCAGATGAAGTCGAGCGCGGTGATGGCGAGGGCGACCGGTCGCAGGGTGGGCCAGGTGACGGTGCGGAAGCGGCGCCAGGCGCCGGCCCCGTCGAGCGCGGCGGCCTCGTGGAGCTCCCGCGGGGTGTTCTGGACGCCGGCGAGCAGGGCGACGGTGGTCTGCGGCATGCCGGCCCAGACGCCGACGACGATCACGGCGGGCAGTGCGGTGCCGAGGCCGCTGAGCCAGGCCCGGCCGTCGCCGAGGCCGAGGTCGTGCAGGGTCTCGTTGAGGACGCCGGCGTCGGGGTTGTAGACGAGCCGCCAGATGATGCCGACGACGACCCCGGGCATCGCCCAGGGGACGATCGCGAGCGCCCGGGCGAGCCCGCGGAGCCGGAGGTCCTGGTTCAGCAGGAGCGCGAGGCCGAGCGAGAGCAGGAACTGCGGGACGGTGACGCCGACCGCCCACAGCAGGCCGATGCGGAAGGACTCCCAGAAGAGGGTGTCGTGCAGCAGGTCCTGGAAGTTGAGGGTGCCGATCCAGCTCGTGGCCTGGGTGCGGCCGGACTGGGCGTCGGTGAAGGCGAGCGCGAGGCCGTAGAGGAGCGGTCCGACGCTGAGGAGCAGGATCGGCAGCAGGGCCGGCAGGACGAGGAACCAGGCGCCGTGCCCCCGGTCCTGCGGGCCGGGTGGGCGGTCGCGCGCGGTGCGCCCCGCGGATCGCCGGGGCGCGGTCACCACACTCATCGATCTGCCCCCTTTGCCAGGTTTGCCACCCTGCATCGGCCTGGGTCATCGTCCTGACGGGCCGACGGCCCGTCAAGCCGACCTGCGCGGTCACCTGCGCGGATGCGAGACTTTGGCGGAAATCGCACGTGCGGCGTCGCACGTGCGGCGTCGCACATGCGGCGCACCTGCTGCTGGGAGAGAACGATGGACGAGGCGCGGGCCCGGGAGATCCTGACCGCCGCGAAGCTGCGGGCGGACGAGGCGACGCTGCTCGCCCTGGGCGAGAACGCGGTCTTCGCCCTCGGCGACCTGGTGGTCAAGGTCGGCCGCGACGCCGAACTGCTGCCGCGCGCCGAGCGTGAGCTGGCGCTGGCCGGCTGGCTGGAATCGGCCGGTGTCCCCGCCGTACGGGCCGCGGAGGCCGAGCCGCTGCTCGCCGAGGGCCACCCGGTGACCCTGTGGCACCGGCTCCCCGAGGCCGTCCGCCCCGCCGAGCCGCGCGACCTGGCCCCGCTGCTGCTCGCCGTGCACGCCCTGCCCGAGCCGGCCGGTCTCGACCTGCCGCGCCGCGAACTGCTGGGCGGGGTCGAGCGCTGGCTGCGGCTCGCGGGCGAGGCCGTCGACCCGGCCGACGCGGCCTTCCTGCGCGAGCGCCGCGACTCCTTCGCCCCCGCGGCGGCCGCCCTCACCCCGCACCTCACGCCCGGCCCGATCCACGGCGACGCCCTCCCCCGGAACGTCCACGTCGGCCCCGACGGCCCGGTCCTGGTGGACCTGGAGACCTTCTCCTCCGATCTGCGCGAGCACGACCTCGTGGTCCTCGCCCTCTCCCGGGACCGCTACGGCCTGGACCCGGCCGCCTATGACGCCTTCACCGAGGCGTACGGCTGGGACGTGCGCGACTGGGACGGCTGCGCGGTGCTGCGCGGCGCGCGGGAGACCGCGAGCTGCGCCTGGGTGGCCCAGCACGCCCCGACCAACCCGAAGGCGCTCGCCGAGTTCGAGCGCCGGGTGGCCTCGCTGCGGGACGGCGACCCCGAGGTGCGCTGGTACCCCTTCTGACATCATGAGCCCTGTCGAACCGGCCGGTAACGAACGGGGTGTTGGGATGCGGATGGAACTGTCGGACGTCACGCTGGACGTCGAGGTGAGCGGCGAGGGCCCGGTCGTGCTGCTGCTGCACGGCTTCCCCGACTCGCACCGGCTGTGGCGCCACCAGATCCCGGCCCTGAACGCTGCCGGGTTCCGGACGATCGCGCCGACCCTGCGCGGCTTCGGCGGCTCGGACCGGCCGGAGGGCGGCCCGGAGGCGTACCACCCGGCGAAGCACGTCGGCGACGTCCTGGAGCTCCTCGCCGGGCTGGAGGTCGACCGTTTCCATGTCGTCGGCCACGACTGGGGTTCCGGGGTGGCGCAGGGACTCGCTCAGGTCGTGCCCGACCGGGTGGCGAGCCTGACCGTCATGTCGGTCGGCAACGCCGCGGCCATCTTCGGTGCGGGCGGCTGGGAACAGCGGCAGCGGCTCTGGCACGTGACGATGTTCCAGCACGAGGGGCTCGCCGAGGAGTGGCTCTCCCGGGACGAGTTCGCGAACCTGCGCGCCATGCTCGCCGACCACCCGGACGCGGCGGAGGTCCTGGAGCCGCTGCGCGCCCCGGGCGGGCTGACCGCTGCGCTGAACATCTACCGGGCGGGGCTGCCCATCGAGGTCCAGCTGGGCGCGCCGGCGGCACTGCCTCCGCTCACCGTCCCGGTGATGGGTGTCTGGTCCAGCGGCGACCGTTTCCTCACCGAGCGGCAGATGACGGCCACGGCCGACCACGTCACCGGACGCTGGCGCTACGAGCGGGTCGAGGACGCGGGCCACTGGTTCCCGCTCGACCAGCCGGAGCGGGTCGGCGAGCTGCTGCTCTCGTTCCTGAAGGAGAACGCCTAACCCGCCACCGGCGCCGCCACCCGCAGCGGCCATATCGGGTCCACCACCGCTTCCGGGTCGCCCTTCCTCCGCAGGAAGGACTGGAAGTCCTCGGCCCAGGTCCGGTACCAGCCGATCTGACGCTCATGCAGCTGGGCCGGGTCGAGGGCGGCGACCGAGGCGTGCCGCTCGGCTATCGCGATGGCCACCCGGACGGCGGCGAGCGCGTCGGCCGCCGCCTGGTGGGCGCTGGTCAGCTCCACCCCGTACTCGGCGCAGACGGCTTCGAGTGTGCGCTTGCCGCGGCGGTACCGGTCGACGGCGCGGTCGATGGTGTACGGATCGACGACCGGGCCTATGCCGGCACCGCCCAGCCGCTCCTCCAGTGAGGGCAGTCCGTGCCGGCGCAGCTCGGCGGAGAGCAGGGTGAGGTCGAAGGAGGCGTTGTACGCGACGACCGGGACGCCCTGCGCCCAGTAGCCGGTCAGCGTCTCCGCGATCTCGTCGGCCACCTCGCGCACCGGGCGGCCCTCGGCGGCGGCGCGTTCGCTGCTGATGCCGTGGATGGCGGACGCCTGCTCCGGGATGCGGATGCCCGGGTCGGCGAGCCAGTCGCGCTGCCGGACCACCCGGCCGCCGTGGACGCCGACGATCGAGGCCGTCACGATGCGGGCCTCCAGCGGGTCCGTACCGGTCGTCTCCAGGTCGAAGCCGACCAGTGGTTCCCCATGCCAAGCCATCGGGTCCTCCTTACGTGATCTCCCCCGTGGTGCTGAAAACCTTCGCACGCGCCACTGACAACGCGGCCGGGAGGTCCCGTGCGGGCGTCAGGAGACGGGGCGCGAGTCGAGCCAGACCGACTCGAACTCCTCCCGGTATGTCGCGAAAAGTCCGTGTTCTTCGTCACGGTCGGGGCCGCCGCCCGGACCGCCGGACCGCACCACGTTCCGCCCGCCGCCGCGCAGCACGAAGACCGGCGCCTCCATGCCGCGCGCCTTGCGCAGATAGGGCTGGACGACCGCGACCCCGTCCGGGCCGTCGCCGTCGACCAGATAGGCGGTGAAGCGCGGGGTCTCGTCGAAGACGTGGATCTGGAAGGCGCCCGGGTCGCGCAGCGCGGCGCGCACCCGGCGCATGTGCAGGATGTTCATCTCGACCGCGCGGCTCAGCTCGCCCTTCTTCAGGCCGAGCTCCCGCTCGCGCCGCTTGACCGCGCTGCTGGCCGGGTTCAGGAAGAGCAGCCGTATCCGGCAGCCGGACTCGGCGAGCCGGACCATGCGCCGCCCGGAGAAGTTCTGCACGAGCAGATTGAGACCTATGCCCGTGGCGTCGAGCCGGCGCGCCCCGCCGAACAGGTCTTCGGCCGGCAGCTGCCGCTGCAGCCGGACCCGGTCGGGGTGGACGGACACCACGTCCGCGTACCGGTCGCCGACCAGGTCCTCGACCGCGTCGACCGGCAGCCGGTCGGCCGAGGGCACCCCCGCCCCGCTCCCGAGGATCTCCAGGAGCCTGGCGGAGGCCCGCTCGGACTGGGCGAGCACGGTCAGCGACAGGGCCCGGTTGCGGGAGACGACGTTGCGGGTCACCTCCAGCTCGTCCAGGGCGAGTTCGACCTCGCGCCGGTCGTCGAAGTACGGCTCGAAGCACGGCCAGTGCTGCACCATCAGCTCCCGCAGCTGCGGGAGGGTGAGGAAGCTGAGCACGTTGTCGTCGGCCGGGTCGAGCAGATAGCCCTTGCGGCGCGAGACCTCACGGACCGCGACGGCCCGCTGGACCCACTCCTGGCCGGCCGGCCCGGCCGCGGCCACCACCCACTCCTCGCCGTGCACCGGCTCGTACACCGGCCGCAGCACGGCCGCGACGACGGCCCGCAGCCGCTGTTCGACGAGATTGAGCCAGATGTAGGCGCGGCCGGCCCGCTGGGCCCGGGTCCGCACCTCGCTCCACGCCTCCGCGCCCCACTCCAGCTCGGCCCCGATCTCGACGGGCCGGACGACGGAGACCGCGCCGGGCGGCGCCGCACCGGGGTCGGCCGGTCCCCCGTCGTGACCCGCCTCGCCCGGTGGCAGCTCCAGACCTCCCGAGCTCACCCGCGCACCGCCTTCTGCTCCTGACAACGATCAAGGAAGGGTACTCCGGGAGCGGGAGGCGGTGCAGCAGGATCGCCCGGCCCGTTGCTCAACTGCCCGCGTTCGGCGCGCCGTTCTGGTTGGCGAGATCGGCCGGAGTGAGCGGATTCATAGCGGTTACGTCCCTGGGCAGAAGCTGGAAACCCTGCCAGTGGACCGGCATCGGCTGCTGGTCCTCGTCCCGGGCGATGTGGTGGAACCCGATGTTGACCCAGACGGCCGGATTGGTCAGGGTCTCGCCGTTGACCCACTTGTCCACGCTGTCGGGCGCGCCCCGGCCGCAGTTCAGGATGTTGTTGCTGGCGAACTGCTCACAGGCGCGCGCCTGGGTGAAGTAGATGTCGTGCTTGGTGAAGGGACGGCCCCCGTAGGTGTTGGTGTGGCCGGGCACGATCTCGTACGAGCGCTGGTGCCCGTCCTTGTTCTTGCCGGTCGCGCTCACCACCCGCCACCAGCGCATGTTGGCGGCGTCCCCGGCCAGTTCCTTGGTGACGGGGGTGCGGGTGGTCTTCACGGTCGGGCTGCCGTCGCGGGCCGGCGGGGTGACCTTGGAGTCGTACTGCTCGATGCGGCCCTTGGAGCTGCCGTCGAGGCCGAAGTCCAGCTTCCAGAAGACGTTGTGGGCGTGGCTGGTGGCGTAGTCGCGGGCGCCCCTGCCGATCGGCCAGCCGCGGCCGTCGGTCGCGTCGTAGTCGACGGGCGAAAGGCTGCCGGTGGCACCGACGTTGGCGGCTATGGCGCCGTCGGAGGAGAAGCGCCACTCGCTGATGTACTCGTACCAGCCGACCTTGTTGACGGTGTAGACGAGCAGGTCCTTGCCCTGGGCCTGCCAGACCTTGTTCCCGGTGTCGGCGGCCATGCGGTAGGCGTGGCCGCGGGCCCGGGTGGTGGTGCACAGGCCGTTGATCCTGCCGACGTCGGGCACCTTCACGGAGGTGATGGTGCCGCCGGGGCACTCGCCGGGCTTCAGGGCCTGCAGGCCCCAGCCGAAGCCGGCGCCGGTCAGGTCGTCGTACTCGGCCTTGCCGTTGTCGTACGGGACGTGGATCTGGGCGAGCTTGGCGCTGTTGAGGACCCGGATGGGCTTGGGCTCGCCGGGCGGCTGGTAGGTCACCTTGTCCAGGATCAGCCCGGAGTCGGTCGAGTAGCGCCAGCACATGCGCCAGACGGTGCCGCCGTCGAGCTTCTGCTCGATGCGGTACGCGGCGGAGCAGTCGGCCGGAGCGGGGGCGGGCCGGGTCGGCGTCGCGGTCGGGCGCGGGGTCGGGGTCGGCGTCGGAGCGGCGCCGGCCGGGCTCGCGGCGGCGGTGGCGACGGCGCCGAGCAGCGCGGTCGCGGCGAGGACGGCGCCCGGGCGGCGGGCATGCCGAAGTCGCGGAGTGGTCATGGCGTACGTACTCCCTCGGTACGGAGGTCAGACGGTGGGCGCGGCGGTGGTCAGCCGACGCGGGTCGGACGGTGGGCGCGGCGGTGATCGGCCGACGCGGGTCGGACGGTGGCCGCGGCGGTGGTCGGCCGACGCGGGTGACGGCGCGCTTCGGTGGTCAGCCGACGCGGGTGACGGTGCGGGCGCTGAGGTCGACGATCAGGCCGCGGGTGTCGATCCAGGAGCCGTTCTTCACCTTGGTGACGAGCCGGACGCAGCGGTGCTCGCCGCACTTGGCGAGCGCCGCGGGCACGTGCGCCTCGCGGTAGGTGCGGTAGACGTCCCCGTTGAACCACAGCTGGTCGGTGGAGGTCAGCTCCTGGCCCGTGGCGTCCTTGTAGTCCTCCTTGACGCCCTTGCCCAGCGGGTCGGCCAGGATGAGCTCCAGGGCCGCGCGCAGCTCCTCGGGATGGGCGGAGGGCTGCACGCCGCGCTGGGCGGCGGACTGCTCGACCTTGCCGGTGTCGAGGTTGACCGTCTTCGTGACGAGCTCGTCGCGGCCGTAGTCGTAGAAGCGCACCTGGGCGCGGCGCGGGCCGCCGGCGCTCTCGCCGGGCATCGGGTCGGCGAGCTCGGTGCCGAGGCGCTGCGGGCCGCGCCCGCCCTCGGCGTTCCTCTGCGCGGCGGCCCCGGCGGGCGGGGTCATCGCCAGCGCCTCGGCGCGCTTCAGCTCGTCGTCGGTCAGCGGGTCGGTGCCCACGCCCTTCTCCCCCTCGGGCGGCGCGGAGGCGAGGGCGGCCGGGCCGGGCGCCTGCCCGTCGGTCCGCCCCGCCGTCCCGGTCCCGCCCTGCGCCCCGGACACGGTGCCACCACCGGTTGCTGCGGCGCTGCCGCGCGGTGCCTCGTCGGCCCCGGCGCTGCCGGGCAGGGTGACCGCGACGGCCACCGCGGTCCCGGTCACGGCCATGGCTGCGCCGGCCACCACCTTGCCCAGGTGACGGCGCACTATTTCGTACACACTTCCCCCCACACGTTCATGTTTTCCCCCTATGGAGTGATGGTCACCCGGTAGGACGGGCCGAAGTCCTAGGAGGTTGCGCACGTTTCGGGCAGGATCTGGCCGACGTACACACCTTCTTCCGACTTCCGAAGGGGAAGAGTTCGTCTATGCAGGTCTGGCCGGGACAGGCGTATCCCCTGGGCGCCACCTACGACGGCGCCGGTACCAATTTCGCGGTCTTCTCGGAGGCCGCCCAACGCATCGAGCTGTGCCTGCTCGACGACGACGGCACGGAGACCTCGGTCGAGCTGCGCGAGACCGACGCCTTCGTGCGGCACGCCTATCTGCCGGGCGTGATGCCGGGCCGGCGGTACGGCTTCCGGGTGCACGGCCCGTACGCGCCGGAGCGCGGCCTGCGCTGCAACCCGGCGAAGCTGCTGCTCGACCCGTACGCGCGGGCGATCTCGGGCGCGGTGGACTGGGGCGAGGCGGTGTACGGCTATCCCTTCGGACGGCCGGACGCCCGCAACGACCTCGACTCGGCGCCGCACACCATGACCTCGGTCGTGGTCAACCCGTACTTCGACTGGGGCGACGACCGGCGGCCGCGCACCGAGTACCACCACACGGTGATCTACGAGGCCCATGTGAAGGGCCTGACCATGCTCCACCCGGAGCTGCCGGAGGAGCTGCGCGGCACGTACGCGGGGCTCGCGCACCCGGCGGTGATCGGGCACCTGAAGGAACTGGGCGTGACGGCGCTGGAGTTGATGCCGGTCCACCAGTTCGTGAACGACCACCGGCTGGTGGACTCGGGGCTTTCCAACTACTGGGGCTACAACACGATCGGTTTCTTCGCCCCGCACAACGCCTATGCCTCGTGGGGCGACCGCGGCGAGCAGGTCCTGGAGTTCAAGTCGGCGGTACGGGCGCTGCACAAGGCCGGCATCGAGGTGATCCTCGACGTGGTCTACAACCACACCGCCGAGGGCAACCACCTCGGCCCGACGCTCTCCTTCCGGGGCCTGGACAACCCCTCGTACTACCGGCTCGGGGACGACCCCCGCTACTACACGGACACCACCGGCACCGGGAACTCGCTGCTCATGCGGTCCCCGCACGTCCTGCAGATGATCATGGACAGTCTGCGGTACTGGGTGACGGAGATGCACGTGGACGGCTTCCGCTTCGACCTCGCGGCCACGCTCGCCCGCCAGTTCCACGAGGTGGACCGGCTGTCCTCGTTCTTCGACCTGGTGCAGCAGGACCCGGTGGTCAGCCAGGTGAAGCTGATCGCCGAGCCGTGGGACCTGGGCGAGGGCGGCTACCAGGTGGGCAACTTCCCGCCGCAGTGGGCGGAGTGGAACGGCAAGTACCGGGATTGCGTACGGGACCTGTGGCGCGGCGAACCGCGCACCCTCGCCGAGTTCGCCTCCCGGCTCACCGGCTCCTCGGACCTCTACCAGGACGACGGGCGCCGCCCGCTGGCCTCGGTCAACTTCGTGACCTGTCACGACGGTTTCACGCTGCGCGACCTCGTCTCGTACAACGACAAGCACAACGAGGCCAACGGAGAGGGGAACCGGGACGGCGAGAGCTACAACCGCTCCTGGAACTGCGGCGCCGAGGGCGACACCGACGACATCGGCATCCGTGAGCTGAGGGCTCGCCAGTCGCGCAACTTCCTCGCCACGCTGATGCTGTCGCAGGGCGTGCCGATGCTCAGCCACGGCGACGAGTTCGGCCGCACCCAGGGCGGCAACAACAACGCCTACTGCCAGGACAGCGAGATCTCCTGGGTGCGCTGGCCCAAGCCGGGCAGCGAACCCGAGGCCACCCTCCTGGAGTTCACCCGGGCGATGGTCCGGCTGCGCCGCGACCATCCGGTCTTCCGGCGCCGCCGCTTCTTCCACGGCCGCCCGGTCGAGGGCACCCACGACGAGCTGACCGACATCGCCTGGTTCACGCCGGAGGCCGTGGAGATGACCTCGCGGGACTGGCAGGCGGCGCACGCCCAGGCGCTGACGGTATTCCTCAACGGCAACGCGATCTCCGAGCCCGGCCCGCAGGGCGAGCGGATCTCCGACGACTCCTTCCTGATGATGTTCAACGCCTCGGCGCAGGAGCTGGAGTTCGAGGTGCCGGACACGCACGGCGAGTGCTGGAAGGTCGTCGTGGACACCTCCCACCCGGAGGGCATGCCGCCCGATGTCGGCCCGGTGGTGACGGCGGGCGAGCGGGTGACGCTGGCGCCGCTGACGCTGACGGTGCTGCGGAGGCCGGCCTAGAGGGTGTCCCGGCCACGCAAGGATGGCTTGGTCGCGCCCGTTCGGGTGAACGTCATGACACAGATGCCTCCCAGCGGGGTACGTACGTTCGCATGACCTCCTCGTCGGAACGGGCGCTGCCCACCGCCACCTACCGGCTCCAGCTGGGGCCGGACTTCCCGTTCGCCGCCGCCGCGCGGGCCGTCCCGCACCTCGCCGGGCTCGGGGTCTCGCACCTCCACCTCTCCCCCGTCCTTGAGGCCGTGCCCGGCTCGGCGCACGGCTACGACGTGACCGACCACCGCTCGGTACGGGCCGAGCTGGGCGGCGAGGCGGGGCTGCGGGCGCTCGCGGCGACCGCGCGGGCGCACGGACTCGGCCTGGTCCTGGATCTGGTGCCCAACCACATGGCGGCCTCGGCCCGGCACAACCACGCGCTGCGCGAGGTGCTGCGGGAGGGGCCGGACTCGCCGTACGCGCGCTGGTTCGACATCGACTGGGCGGCCGGCGGCGGACGGCTGCTCCTTCCGGTGCTGCCGGGCCGGCTGCCGGAGGTACGGGACCGGATGCGGGTGACCGGCGACGTCCTGACCCTCGACGGGCAGGAGTTCCCGCTGCGGGAGGGCACCCGGGACCTGCCGCTCGACGCGCTGCTCGACGCCCAGTGGTACCGGCTCTCCTGGTGGCGCCTGGCCCGCACCGAGCTCAACTACCGGCGCTTCTTCACCATCTCCGACCTCATCGGGGTCCGGGTCGAGGACCCCGAGGTGTTCGCGGCCACGCACGCGAAGGTGCTGGAACTGGTCGCGGACGGGATCGTGGAGGGGCTGCGGATCGACCACCCGGACGGGCTCGCCGACCCGGAGGGCTATCTGGAGCGCCTGGAGGCGGCGACCGGCGGACGGTGCTGGATCGTCGTCGAGAAGATCCTCACCGGCGCCGAGCCGCTGCCCGGTTCCTGGCCGGTCGCGGGCACCACCGGCTACGACGCGCTGCGGTACGTGGACGGCCTCTTCACCGACGCGGTCGGCGCCGCCGAACTCGCCGACGTCTACCGCGAGTTCGTCGGCCGGGCCGGGGACCGGGGCGGCTACTGGGACGCGACCGCGCGGCGCGCCGCGTACAAGGTGGTGACCCATGAGCTGGCCTCCGAGACCGCCGCGCTGACCCGGATCGCGGGCCGGATCTGCGCCGCCGACCCGCGCCTGCGCGACCACGCGCCCTGGGCGCTGCAGACCGCGATCCGCGAGCTCCTCGTCCGGGTGCCGGTCTACCGCACCTACCGCACCGGTGGCGAGGCGGTCCTCACCCCGGAGGCGGCGCGCGGCGCGAAGGCGGCGTTCGCGGTGCCGGAGGAGGCGACGGCGGTGGACGTGATCCGCGACCTGGCGCTCGGCGCCTGCGGCGACGGCCCGGAGCACCGGGCGTTCCGGGCCCGGTTCGCCCAGACCTCGTCGGCGCTGCGCGCCAAGTCCGTCGAGGACACCGCCTTCTACCGCTACACCCCGCTCCTGTCGGCCAACGAGGTCGGCGGCGACCCGGGCCACCCGGCGGTCTCACCCGACGACTTCCACGCCTACTGCGCCCGGCTGGCCCGCGACTGGCCGGCCACCGGCACCGTCCTGAGCACCCACGACACCAAGCGCAGCGCGGACGTACGGGCCGGGATCGCCGTCCTCGCCCAGTGCCCGCAGTGGTGGGCGGAGCTCCTGGAGGAGGTCTCCGAGGTGCCCGCGCCCGATCCGCACCTGGCGTGGACGGCCTGGCAGACCGCGTTCGGCTTCGGCGCCCCGGACCCGGACCGGATCGGGCCCGCCGTCCTCAAGTCCGTGCGCGAGGCGGGCCTGCACACCAGCTGGACCGAGCCGGACGCGGCCTACGAGCGGGCCGTGGCCGACTTCGTGGCGGCGGGCCCCGGCCGCGTCCCGCTGCGCGGGGCCTCCGAGTCGGCCCTCGCCCTCGAACCCCACATCCGCGCCCAGGTCCTCGGCGCCACGCTCGTCCAGCTCACCATGCCGGGCGTGCCCGAGCTCTACCAGAACACCGAACGCGACTACCGCGCCCTGGTCGATCCCGACAACCGCGCCCCTTTCGCGATCGGCCCCGACGACGACAAGACCGCGCTCGTCCGCGCCGCCCTCCGGCTCCGCCGCGACCACCGGGACCTCTTCGGCCCCTCGTCCACGTACACCCCGCTGGCCGCCACCGGCCCGGCGGCCCCGCACTGCCTCGCCTTCACCCGCACCGACCGCGTCCTGACGGCCGTCACCCGGCTCTCGCTGCGCCTCGCCGAGGCGGGCGGCTGGCAGGACACGGCGATGGCGCTGCCCGCGGGCCGCTGGCTCGACGCCCTGGACGGCGTACGGGAGTTCACCGGCGGCCCGGACACGCCGGTGAAGCTGGCGGAGCTGTTCGAGGAGCGCCCGGTGGCGCTGCTGGTGCGTGACGCCTGACCCACGGCGCGCCCGACTAAGCTGATGATCATGACAAAGGATCAGGTAGGGCGGTTGATCGGGGCCGGTTTCGGTCTCTTCTTCGTCGCGGCCAACGTCGGATTCCTGCCCACCGGGGTCGCGACCCCGCTGCGCCTCGCCGCCATCGCCGCCTTCCTCGGCGTGGTCGTCTTCGGCCGCCGCGCCCGGCCGGCGCCCGCACCGGCCGCGGGCCCCCGCTTCGGACGCCGCTACTGGTACGTGGTGGCGGCCGAGGTGCTCGCCCTGGCGGCCGGCCTCGTGGTCATCGCCCGCGTGCTGCACGCGCCCGAGGCCTCCGTCGGCTGGATCGCCTTCGTCGTCGGCGTCCACTTCTTCGGCCTCGCCATCGCCTGGCACCGCCCGTCCCTGCACGCCCTCGCCGCCGCGATCACCGTCTGCGGCGCGACGGGCCTGGTCCTGGCGGCCGCCGGCGCCCCCGTCCCGGCGATCCGGCTGACCGCCGGAGTCGTCCCGGGCCTGCTGCTGCTCGGCTCGGTCTGGTGGTCCGCGCGGTCCCGGTCCGGCGCGGCGGCCCCGGCGGTGTCCTGACGGGGCGCGCCCGTGAGCGAGTGAGAGGGGCGAGGAGAGCGAACGGACTACAGACGAATTGGATTTCGTGAGAAGGAAGCCCGTTCATGGCCTCGCCCCGGAAGGACCGTAACACTCAGGCGGGGATCAGGTCGCGCAGGTTTTCCGGCGTGATCACCCGCGACCCCGGGGCGAGACCGTCGGGGCGCGCGAGACCGACGTAGGTCACCGGCTCCTCCGGAAGGGTCCGGCCGTCCCACAGCGCCGTGCGGGCCCCCGCCCCGGCCATCAGGTCCGTGAGGTGCCGGACGGTCAGCGGACGGCGTTCGACCAGGCCGCGCACCAGCACCGCGAACGTGACCGCGTTCTCCTCGACCCGGTTCTCCGCCGGCTCGCCCTTGAGGTACAGGTGCAGCCAGCGGGCCTGCCAGCGCCCCTCCTCGTCACGCTGGAAAGCGAGCGGCAGCGCGATCCGGCCGGGCCCGCGCAGGTCCGACTTCATGCGTACGGTGCGCGGTTCGAAGGGTCTGCCCTCCTGGTCGGCGTCGCGCAGCATGAAGCCGAAGAACGACTCCTCCACCATGTCGAAGCCTTCCCCGGCGTACACGTGCACCTGCGGGACGATGAAGCTGCCGCGCACCCCGCCGAGCCGCAGGTCGATGAACTCGGAAGCCCCGTCGGGAGCTTCGGTGACATCGCCGGAGTGGGTGCCTTCGAGCGTGGCGAGGGAGGTGTACGACAGCCAGGTGACGGCGTCGTAGTCGGCGTCCAGGAGGATCGCGGACAGGTCGTGGTCGGTGGTGCGGCGCGCCTGCTTCCAGTAGGTGAAGAAGCGCAGCAGGTCGCCTTCGACCGGTGAGACGGAGCCGCGCGGCAGGGTGCCGAGCCCCGCCGCGGCCGCCCGGCCGCTCAGCGGGAGCGCCACGTCGAGGACCTCGGGGTCGACGAGCAGCCGCTCCGGGACCGCGAGCCGGCGCAGGGTCTCGGCATCGAGGATCGCGGTGAGCCGCTCGCGGACCTCGGGCGGCAGCGGCCGCCGGGTGTCCTCGGTGACCCAGGCGCCGCCGCTCCGGTTGACGAACACCCGGCGCGGCTCGCCCTCCCCGGTACGGTTCTGGACGTGCTCGCGCAGGGACAGCACGACCCGGCCGGACACTCGTGGCGCGGCCCGCTCGGCGGCCGCGAGGACGGCCGCGCGCTGCTCGCCCTCGGTGGCCGTGCGCAGCATTCGGTCCAGGGAGCGGAAGAGCATGCCGGGCGCCGTGGCGGCCAGCAGGTCGGCCGCGCCGGTGACATCGCCCGCTCCGAGCAGCCGCTCCAGGCCGCGGGCGAGCGACGGTGCCTGACGCTCGCCGCGGGCGACGGCGAACACCTCGGCGGCGTGGGGCCACTGGGGGTACTCGTGTGGATGCAGCCGTTCCCCGAGCCGCTTCCACGCCTCCCGTCGGGCGGGCACGTCGGCGAGCCGAGCCGGGTTCGCGGCGACGAGGGCGTCGAGGCCCGCGAGCATGGCACGGCGGTGCGGACGGGACGTGGAGCGGAACCGGGTGGGCTCGCGCAGACTCACGTCGCCGTCCGAGAGGGCGCACGCCAGGCGCAGGACGTCGGTGACGGTGTCGAGCAGGAGGCCGGCGCCCGCCGCGAGCCGGGCCCGGTTGACCACCGCCCGGTTCTCCCGGACCGGGATCGCCTCCGGCGGGCGGCCGTGCGCGCAGTGCCCGGCGAGCACGGCCAGGTCGTTCAGGTGCTCCTCGCCGAGCGGTGTGCGGCTTCCGGCGAGGGACAGGTAGAGCGCCTCGGCCTCCGCGTCGAGGGACGCGCCGGGGTGCAGCACCGTCACGCGGTCCCCGGCCGAGGCGACGAGTGCGTCGTGGGCCGCGGCCATCTCCTCGTACGTGTGCGGGTAGCGGCCGTACGCCGGCAGGGTGAGCAGGTCGATCCGGCCGGCGCGCAGCTGGGCGAGCGCCGCCGGGCGGGCGGCCTCGTCCGCGAGGGCGCGGGCGACGCACTCGGCCCAGAAGGCGGCGGTGTCGGGCACGTTGGCCGGGAAGTCGACGAAGTAGACGTTGTGCCGGACGTGGTCGCCGACGAGCTCGCGGACGGTGTCGAGGGTGCGGGCGGCGGTGTCGCGCACCGTCTCCGCGTCCCGCGCGGACAGTTCGGCGAGCAGCCCGGCCGACAGCTTGAACCCGACGGCCATCAGGGCCACGTCGAACTGCCGTGCCGCGGCACCTCCTTGAGCGTCTTCGTGGTGGTCGGCGGGAGCGGCTCCTGCCGGGACCGGGACGCGGAGGGTGTGCCGTACGACCAGACGTTCGAGAGTGTGACGCATGCGGGCATGGTCGCAGGCGTCCACGCCCCGACGCACACCGGTTTCATCCCGTGCTCGTCCGGACGCATAGGTCCGGCGACAGCGGTTACGCGAACAGCAGGCGAATGCAGGCGGAGAAGGGATACGACATGTCCGAACCGCGGCGACGTGACGACCGGACCGGGCGCACGGCGACACCTCTGGTCGGCCCCTGGCACACGGTGGGGCACCGGGTGCACGCGGATCTGGAGTTCCCGATCGAGGTGACGTTCGCGTACGACCCCGGCGATCCGTGGGCGGTCCGGGCCTCCTTCGGCCAGTTCGGTCAGTCGGTGGACTGGACGCTCTCCCGCGAACTGCTGCACTGCGGCACCCGGACCGCCTGCGGGGAGGGCGACGTCCAGCTGTGGCCGCTGCGGGACGCCCGTCGGCACGACGGTCGGCGCGGCGGACGGCGGGGCGGCGGGCACGGCGGGCGGGTGCGGATACGGCTCGGCGGTACGGGAGTTCCGGTCCTGGTCGACGTCGACCGGGCGGCGCTGTGCGCCTGGCTGTCGGCCACCTTCCACGCGGTGCCGGCCGGCAGCGAGCGGGACCGGATCGACTGGGCGGCCGAGGCGGCGCACATCGGCCCGGGGGTCCGCCCGGAGTCCGAGAGCTGACCGCCGGGCGGCACCGGGGCCGCGACCACGGCCGAGGGGACCGGCCCCAGGGCCTGTCCGGCGGATCAGGATCGGACCGGCCGCGGCGTCGGCCCCGGCCGTGATCCGCCGGACCGGCCCTAGCCTCCCGGCAGGACCATCAGGCTCCTCGGCGCCCGGGTGATCACACCCGTCCGTTCCGGCCGGAAGCCGTCCGCCAGACGCAGCCGCGGCATGGCCTGGAAGAGCGCGCGGAGGGCGTATTCCGCTTCGAGGGCGGCGAGGGTCACGGCCGGGCAGTAGCCGGGGCCGTAGGTGAGCTGGCCCGGGTCGTCGCGGAAGGGGTCGTAGCGGTCGGGGGCGCGGAAGCGTTCGGGGTCGCGGCCGGCCGCTCCGATGAGGAGGGCGACGGGGGCACCGGCCGGCAGGGTGCCGCCGGAGACCCTGATCTCGCCGCGGGTGCGGCGCATGACGACCTGGACCGGGGGCTCACGGCGCAGCGACTCCGTCCAGGCGCGGGCGACCAGGCCGGCGGGCGCGTCGCGGAGGGCCGCGGTCCGGTCGGGGTCCGCGAGGACGTCGGCGAGGAAGCCGGCCAGGGCCTTCTCGCGTACGGCGATCTGGGCCGTGCACTGCCCGGCGAGCGCGGAGGCGGCCCGGCCGCGGACCAGGCGCATCATGTCGCGGTACGGGACGCCGACGGCCGCGGCGACGGTGCCGGCGGGCAGCCAGTGGCAGAAGTCGGCGACCAGGTCGGCGCGCGGCCGGTCGGCGATCCGGCGGGCGAGGACGAACGCGGTGCGCTCGGCGACGGCCCGCAGCTCGGCCTCGTCCACGTCGGTGTGGGTCTCGGCGCACGGCGGGTCGCCGGGCCGGTGCCCATGGGTGAAGCGGGCGTCGGTGAGGGCGCTCGCCACGTCCGCGTACCGGCTCAGCACCCAGGCCCGCAGCAGCGGGTCGTGGGTGAGCGGGAACTCCTCGCGGAGCACCCGGTAGACGCGGTACGGGTCGCGGCCCGCGCCCGGCTCCAGCGGGCTGGGCGCCACCCGGCGCGCCTCGTGGCGCCGGTGCGGCGCCGGCCCGGGCCCGGGGCCCGGCCGGGCGGGTGCCATGGTGGGCAGCTCGGCCCACGGGTCCCGCCGGCCGGGCGGCCGGTCAGGCGTGCGGTGGTGTGGTGCGTGATGCGGTGTGCGGTTCGGCTCGTCGCTCATCTCGCCCCCTCGTCGGTCAGGCGCGCGTCTCCCCAGACCATCACCGGGAAGACCCGGTCGCAGCAGGTATACCGCCGAACGGGTGATTCGGCCCCACCCGACTCAGGTCAACCTCGGGTCAACGTCGGGTCAAACGCGGTCGGCCTCAGCCAACCTCAGTCGACCTCGGTCGGCCTCGGTCGGCCTCAGGTCAGCGAGAGGCGGAAGGACATCTGTCCGAAACCGACCTGGTCCCCGGCCCGCACCACCACCGCGCCCGTCACCCGGCGCCCGTTGACCGTGGTGCCGTTGGTGGACCCGAGGTCCCGCAGCACCCACATGCCGCCCTGCAGGGACAGCTCCGCGTGCAGCCGGGACACCGTCTCGTGGCTGAGCCGCAGCCCGTTCACCGGGTCGCGCCCGATCCGCAGCGGATACGGCCCCGGCTGCGGCAGCAGCAGCTTCGGCAGCCGCTCGGCGTGCCAGGCCCGGCCCAGCTTCGCCGTGAACGCCGACATCTTCTCGACCGCGCCCACCACCCGCCGCGTCCACGGCGACTCCGTCGCCAGGTCGGCGGTGAGCAGGGCGAGTTCGTCGGGCCGCCGGGCGACGAGCGCCCGCTCCATCCGGAACAGGAAGGTGTCGTGCGACAGACGCCCCTGCGCCGCGCCCTCGCGCAGCAACGCGAGCGCGCGCTCCCGCTCGGCGTCGCTCAGCCGAGGGGCGTCCGGCGGACCGGCCGGCAGCTCGTAAGGGGTCGTCACATCCGTGATTGTCGGCCGGAAGGCCCCGGGGTGTCCAGAAGGGCCCCGATAACCCGGGTGACCCCCGGCGCGATCGTTGCTACGGTCCGACGACTCGACTACCTGGGGGAACCCTCATCTTGACCTCGCATCACGCGTCTCACACGTCCGACGCCCCGCTCGTCGTCCGGCCGCTCGCCGGGCCCGGGGAGCTGGACCTCTTCAACCGCCTCGACTACGTCCTCGACCACGAGCTCGCGGACGACCTCGCCACCGGCCGGCGCCGCCCGGAGTGGCTGTGGGTGGCGCTGCGCGGCGACCGGCTCGTCGGCCGCGTCGGCTGGTGGACCGGCCGGCCCGGGACCGCACCGCAGGCCCTCGACTTCTTCGACCTCGATCCCGCGCTGGCGCCGGAGGAGGCCGCCGAGACCGGCCGGCGGCTCCTGGAGACGGCGAGCGCCGCGGTCCTCGGCGACGGCCCGCGCCCCGAGTTCGGGCGCTTCATGCCGGCGGACTGGCGGGAGGACCCGGAGACCCGCCGCCGCCTGGAGACCCTCTTCGGGGTGCTTGAGGCCTCCGGCGCCCGGCCGCTCGTCGAGCGGCTCCGCCTGGAGTGGCGGCCCGGCACCCCGGTGCCCGCGCCCGGCGGGCGCCTGGTCTTCCGGCCGGTCCGCGACCGCGAGGACCTGCTCGCGCTGATGACCCCGGTCATGGAGGACACCCTCGACGCCCACGGCCAGGCCGACCTCGCCGGCGGGCTCTCCCCGCGCGAGGCCGCCGAGCTGCACTACGACGAGGAGCTGGCGCAGTACACCACGCCCCGCGCGTGGTGGCGGATCGCCGAGCTGCCGGGCACCGGCGAGCCGGTCGGCTTCGTCGTCCCCGCGCGCAACAACTACCACCCGATCATCGCGTACATCGGCGTGCTGCCCGCCCACCGCGGCCGGGGCTACGTCGACGACATCCTCGCCGAGGGGACCCGGGTGCTCGCCGCCGAGGACGTGCCGCGGATCCGGGCGGCGACGGACGTCGGGAACGTGCCGATGGCGAATTCGTTCGCCCGGGCGGGTTACACGGCCTTCGAGCGGGCGATCAACTTCGTGTGGGACGCACCGGGCGATCGGGGCGACTGACTGCCAGGATGGTCCCGTAGTCGTCCGTCGTACGTCGTCGTCGAGGGGACCGTCGCGTGCTGTTCGAGGTATGGGCGCCGCACGCCCGTGACCGGGTGACGCTGGAACTGAACGGCGCCGAGCACCCGCTGGAGCGGGACGCCGAGCGGGCCGGCTGGTGGACCGGGGTCGTCCCCGCCGCCGACGGCGATCGCTACGGCTTCTCGCTCGACGGCGGGCCCCTGCTGCCCGACCCGCGCGCCCGCCGGCTGCCCGACGGACCGGACGGCCTCGCCGCGGTCGTCGACCACGACACGTACGCCTGGCGGCACGAGACGCCCCGGCTGAAGGTGCGCGGCGGCGTCCTGTACGAGCTGCACGTCGGCACCTTCACCCCCGAGGGCACCCTCGACGCGGCGGCGGCGCGGCTCGGGGAGCTGGCCGGGCTCGGGATCACCCATGTGGAGCTGATGCCGCTGTGTCCGTTCCCCGGGGTGCACGGCTGGGGGTACGACGGGGTGGCGCCGTGGGCGGTGCACGAGCCGTACGGCGGGCCGGCGGCGCTCCGGCGCTTCGTGGACGCGGCGCACGGACTCGGCCTCGGCGTGGTCCTGGACGTGGTGCACAACCACCTGGGCCCGTCCGGCAACCATCTGCCGTCCTTCGGGCCCTACTTCACCGAGACCCACCACACGCCGTGGGGCGCGGCGGTGAACCTGGACGCGCCCGGCTCGGACGAGGTGCGGGCGTACTTCCTGGGCAGCGCGCTGGCCTGGCTGCGCGACTACCGGATCGACGGCCTGCGCCTCGACGCCGTGCACGCCCTCGCCGACACCCGGGCGCTGACGTTCCTTGAGGAGCTGTCGGCGGCGGTGGACGAGCTGGCCAGGGAGCAGGGCCGGCAGCACTTCCTGATCGCCGAGTCCGACCTCAACGACCCGCGCACCACCACCCCGCGCGCGGTCGGCGGCCTCGGTCTCCACGCCCAGTGGAACGACGACTTCCACCACGCCCTGCACGCCGCGCTCACCGGTGAGTCCCAGGGCTACTACGCCGACTTCGCGCGCGCCCCGATGGCCGCGCTCGCCAAGACGCTCACCCGGGTCTTCTTCCACGACGGCACGTACTCCAGCTTCCGGGGCCGCCACCACGGCCGCCCGGTCGACCGCGACCGCACGCCCGCCCACCGCTTCCTCGGCTACTCCCAGACCCACGACCAGATCGGCAACCGGGCCACCGGTGACCGTCTTTCGGCCACCCTCTCCCCCGGTCTGCTCGCCTGCGCGGCGGCCCTCGTCCTGACCGGCCCGGCGATCCCGATGCTGTTCATGGGCGAGGAGTGGGGGGCGACGACGCCCTGGATGTACTTCACCGACCACACCGACCCGGAGCTCGCCGAGGCCGTCCGGCGGGGCCGGCGCCGGGAGTTCGCGGCGCACGGCTGGGCCGAGGAAGACGTCCCGGACCCGCAGGAACCGGCCACCCGGGACCGCTCGGTCCTGGACCGCGCCGAGCGCGAGCGCGACCCGCACAAGCGGCTGCTCGCCTGGTACCGCGAGCTGATCGCGCTGCGCCGCACCCTGCCCGACCTCACCGACCCCGATCTCGGCGGCGTGAAGGTGGCGTACGACGAGGAGGCGCGCTGGCTCGTCTTCCGGCGCGGCGACGTCCGGGTCGCGGTCAACCTGGGCAAGGAGCCGGCGGACATCGCGCTCGGCTCCAACGGCCGCGACCGGGTGCTCGCCGCCTGGGAGCGGACGGCGGCACCCGGCCGGGACGGGCTGCTCAGGCTGTCGGCCGAGTCCGCGGTCGTCCTCGGTGACGGATGACCGCGGGCGGGCCTGCTACTCGACGATCGCCATCTCGCGCGACGTGTTGTTGAAGCGGCGCCCGGCGCCGTCCTGCGTCAGCGTCACGATGTCCTCGATGCGCACCCCGAAGCGGCCCGGCAGATAGACGCCCGGCTCGATGGAGAAGCACATGCCGGGCAGGATCGGGAGCTCCTCGCCCTCGATCATGTACGGGGGTTCGTGGGTGGTGACGCCGATGCCGTGGCCGGTGCGGTGGATGAAGTACTCGCCGTAGCCCGCGTCCGTGATGACCTTGCGGGCCGCCCGGTCGACGTCCTGGCACGCGGCCCCGGCCCGTACGGCCTCGAAACCGGCCTGCTGTGCCTCGCGTACGAGGTCGTGGACGCGCCGCTCCTCGTCCGTGGGCTCGCCCACGTGGACGGTGCGGGTGGTGTCGGAGCCGTAGCCGTGCTTGAGGCCGCCGAAGTCGAGGACGACCATGTCGCCGCGTTCGATGGTGCGGTCGCCGGCCTCGTGGTGCGGGTTGGCGCCGTTGGGGCCGGAGCCGACGACGGTGAAGTCGACCTGGGAATGGCCGAATTCCATGAGGAGGGCGGCCAGGTCGGCGGCCACCTCGGTCTCCTTGCGCCCGGCGAAGCGGACCTTCAGGATCTCGCCGTACGCCGCGTCGGCGGCGGCTCCGGCGGTGGCGATGCGGGCCAGCTCGGCCTCGTCCTTGACGGCGCGGAGCATCGGCAGGGCCTCGGTGAGCGACACGTACGAGGTGTCGGGCAGGGTCTGCTGGAGGCCGAGCAGGTGCATGGCCCAGGCGTTGTCGCTGACGCCGAACCGGCCGGAGACGTCGAGCAGCGGGGCGGTGACGGCGTACGGGTCCTTGCCGTCGGTCCAGTCGCGCAGGGTCAGGGCCGCGGCGCCCGCGGCCTTCGCGGCGTCCGGGGCCTCCAGGGTGGGCACGACGAGCACCGGGTCCTGGCCGGGCGCGAGGACGAGGACGGTGAGCCGCTCGGTGATCGCGGTGGGCTGGTAGCCGGTCAGGTAGACCAGGTCGGGGCCGGGCGCGACCAGCACGCCGGCGAGCCCCGCCGCGGCGGCGGAGTCGGCGGCCCGGGCCATCCGGGCCCGGTAGTCGTCGGCGGTGAACGGGGCGGGTGCGGCGCCGCCGGCGGGCGCGGTGCTCTCGGTGCTCTCGGGCGTGCGGCTCTCGGGCATGGGTGATCTCCTCCTCGACGTACGCCATCCTGCCCGGCCGGGACGGGCGACGCGACTGCTTACCGGCCCTGCTCGGGGCCGCGCACGATGAGGCGTTCGAGCAGCGCCTGGAACTCGTCGCCGACGACGATGCGCAGCTGGCCGTCGTCCTCGCCGTGCTCGCTGAGCTGGGTGAGCGTGCCGGCCCGCCACCAGAAGACGTACGGGCTGATGGCGCCCGGCGTGTCCTCGTAACCGGAGGCGGCGAAGGAGGCCATCGCGCCGAGCGCGGGCACGATCGTGGTGTCCCGGATGGGGTGGAAGGCGAGCTGGTGCCGGAAGGGCATGGCGACGAGGGCGCCGTCGTCGGTGAGCGGCCGGCCGGTGACCCGGCGGACGACGGCGTCGAGGTCGAGGACCCGGCTCGCGGTGTAGAAGGAGTCGCCGAGGATGACCTCGAAGCTCATGCCGTCGGCGTCCTTGACGGTCTCGTGGCCCTCGACGGGCAGCCCGCGCAGGTTGTCGAGCGCGCGGGCGCGCAGCCGGGCCGGGTCGCCGAGGCGTTCCAGGGCCTCGTCGGTGAGGGTCATGACGCTCTCCGGCAGGTCGAGCGCGAGGACCTCGTAGAGCCCGGGCGCGACGCTGCGGGCGTAGCCGAAGGTGCCCGGGTCGATGCCGTCGCCGCTGACGACGCGCGGGTAGAGCTGGGCGCGGATCTGCTCGGGCGGCAGGGTGTCGAGCGCGGAGGGGCCTTCGAGGGCGCGGACCACGAGCCGGACGTGCCGGTCGATCAGGCGGGGCCAGACGCGGGTACCGCGCGGGTCCTGGTGGCAGACGGCGGCGAGGTTGCCGAGGCCGAAGCGCCGGCCCGCGTCGTCCGTCACGTGGTCGGCGTAGACGGTGACTTCGAGCCCGAGCTCGGCGAAGGTCGCCCGGACCCGGCCGCGGAAGAGCGCGGCCTCGCGCTCGGAGAAGTACGAGAACTCCGGGTCCCTCGGCGCGTCCTCGTCGTCGCGTCTGGGCCCTCGCCGGAACCACCCCACGTCGCCCCGCCTTTCGTCGCCGCTCTGGCCGGTGGCCACAGGCCACTCGCCAGACTATCGGCCGTTCGGGGCGCGCAGGGAGAGCTGCCTGGTCAACTGGGCCGCCGGTCCGGCCGGTTCGGCGCCGGCGTGCAGGAGCTCCGTGCGGTGGACGAGGCGGGGCGCGGCGAGCGGCACCGCCACCGCGCCCGGGACGCCCGCGGCGGCGGAGGCCGGCAGCAGGGCGAGGCCGTGTCCGGCGGCGGCGAGGGCGGCGAGGGTACGGACGTCGGTCCCCTCGTAGCGCAGCGCGGTGCGGAAGCCGTGGCCGGCCGGGCCGCCGTGCACGGCGCGCAGCCGGTCGAGCGGGAAGCCGGCGTCGGGCGCGTCGAGCCAGCGGGCGTCCACGAGGTCGGCGAGGTCGAGTCCGGGGCGCCCGGCCAGGGGATGGCCGGCCGGCAGCAGCAGGACGAGGGGCTCCTCCGCGACGGCGCGGACGGTCAGCGGGGCGACGTCGGGCAGCCGCAGCGGGTCGCTGGGCGCGGCGAGCCCGTCGACGAGCCCGAGGTCGGCCTCCCCGACGGCGACGGCGGCGGGGACCTCGTCGCGCGGCAGGGTCCGCAGGGTGACGCCGGCGGCGGGCAGCGCGGCGAGGACCCGGGGGTGCAGGGCGAGCGGCGAGGCGACGAGGGTGAGCGTCCCGCGCGGCGCGGCGGCGAAGCGGGCCAGGTCCACGCGGGCCGCGTCGAGGCGCAGCAGCAGCGAACCCGCGTGTTCGAGCAGCCGCTCGCCGGCCGGTGTGGGGGCGACGGGCCGGCGGGTCAGCAGCGGCACGCCGAGGTCCGCCTCCAGGGCGGCGATGTGCTGGGAGACGGCGGACTGGGTGTAGCCGAGGTCGCGGGCCGCTTCCGAGAAGGAGGCGAGCCGGGCGACGGCGACGTACGTGCGGAGGAGGTGCGGGTCCACCGGCTCAGGACCCCTGGGGCGTCTTCAGCAGGTCCTTGGCGTAGTGGGCGAGGGAGCGGTTGTAGCGCGGCAACAGCGGCGCGAGGGCCCCGAGCGCGAGCGCCGCGGCCTCGCGCTCGCGGCCGGTGTCGGCGAGGGCGAGCGCGAGGAAGGCGTCGACGGCGGCGGACAGGGCGGTCTCGTCGGCGTCCAGCCGGTCGGCGGGGACGGCGCGCTCCTCGGTGAGGAGTTCGACGCTCTGGTCGGGGCGCCCGAGGTTGCGCAGGCTGCTGGCGAGCTGGATGACGGCACGGCGGCGGCGCAGCCCGGTGAGCCCGCCGTCGAGGGCGCGCCGGTAGAGGCGCACGGCCTGCTCGGGCTCGCCGGTGGAGTCGTGCGCGGCGCCCTGCTCGAAGAGGGCGACGGGATCGTGCTCGGCGCGCTCGGCGGCGAGTTCCGCGATGCGGGTGCGGAAGGCGGCGGGGTCGTCGGCGTACGCGTCGAGCTCGGCCCAGGCGGCGGCAACGCGCTCTTCCCAGTCGCCGGCGTCGCCGGTGTCGCTGTTGGTCATGGCGGAACCCTATCCCCGGCCGGTCGCGCGCCTCCTGGGCCCGCTCAGGGCCCGCGACCCGCCTGATAAGCATCCGTGATGCAGAGTGCAGGAACCATCGTTGGACGTGAACGAGGGAGCGAGGCCAGCATGGGCGTCATGAACCCGCAGAACAACCGCCCGCAGAACTCCCGCACTCCCCGTATCGCCCTCGTCGGCGACCGCTCCCCGCACGTCAAGTCCCACATCCGCATCCCCATGCTGCTCGACGCCCTCGCCGAGCGCGACGGCCTCGTCCTCGACGCGTACTGGATCCAGAGCCGGAACGCCGAGGAGCCGGGCGCCGTGAAGGGCTTCGACGCCGTGTGGCTGCTGCCCGGCAGCCCGTACGAGAGCGAGGCGGGCGCGATCGCCGCGATCCGTGCGGCCCGCGAGGACGGCATCCCGTTCCTGGGCACCTGCGCCGGTTTCCAGCACGCGCTCCTGGAGTTCGCGCGGAACGTGTGCGGCCTGGAGCGGGCGGCGCACGCCGAGAACGACCCGGCGGCCGACGAGGCCGATCTGCTGCTCGCCCCGCTCGCCTGCTCGCTCGTGGGCCACGAGGGCCCGGTGCGGGTGACGCCGGGCTCGCTCGCGGAGTCGGTGATCGGCGCCGAGCTGACGACCGAGCGCTACCACTGCAACTACGGCCCCGACAGCCGCCATCTGGACACCCTGACCGCGCACGGCCTGGCCCTCACCGGCCACGACGACGACGGGCAGGTCCGGATCGCCGAGCTGCCCGGCCACCCCTTCTTCCTCGCCACGCTCTTCCAGCCCGAGCTGGCGGGCGACGGCACCCGCCCGCACCCGGTCGTCCGGGCGTGGGCGCGGGCGGCGGCCGAGCACGCGGCCGGGGCGGAGGCCGGGGCCGGGGCGGAGGCCGGGGCCGGGGCGGAGGCCGGGGCCGGGGCCGTCAGCGTGCCGGCGGCCTGAAGTCCACCTCGGCGGACGGCAGGACGCGCACGGAGCGTCCGGGGAAGTCCAGGTTGCGGAAGATCTCGTTGTGGTGGGCGACGGACGCGTCGGGCGCGGCGTACGGGCCCTCGCCGTCCCGCACGGAGGTGGTGTGGCCGTCGGCGACGAGTACGAGGTCGTAGCCGCGGCTGAGGGCCTGGCGGGCGGTGGTGTCGACGCAGATCTCCGTCGCGAAGCCCGTCACGACGACCTCGGTCGCGCCGAGCGCCCGGAGGGCGGCGTCGAGCCCGGTGTCGAGGAAGCCGTCGGCGCTGGTCTTGGCGATCACCGACTCGCCGGCCACCGGGGCGAGTTCGGGCACGATCCGCCAGCCGGGTGTGCCCGGTTCGAGGCCGCCGCCGTGGTGCTGGACGGTGACGACGGGCACACCGGCGGCGCGGGCGCGGTCGCAGAGCCCGGCGATGACGGCGATGGTGCCGGCGGCCCGGTGGGCGATGTCGGCGAGGGCGTTCTGCATGTCGATGACGAGGACCACCGGCGCGTGTGTCATGCGCACACCGTAGAACCCGCCCGGTGGCTCACGTCACGTCGGTCACGTCACGTCGGTCACGTCACGTCGGTCACGTCATGCGGACGACGAGGTCGGCACGTTCCCTGCCCCGCGCCACCAGGCGGGCGTTGGCCTCGTCGGACTCCGCGACCCAGCGCGCGGCGTGCTCCGGTTCCTTGCCGAAGCGGACGTGGCGGGCGACGAGCCGGGGGACGCGGTGGCGGTCGGCCAGGTCCAGGTACCAGACCTCGTCGAGCAGCGGCCGTACGGCGGACCACGGGCCCTCGTCGAGCAGCAGGTAGTTGCCCTCGGTGACGACGAGCGGCACCTCGGGCGGTACGGGTACGGCCCCGGCGACGGGCTCCTCCAACGCCCGGTCGAAGGCGGGCGCGTACACGGTCACTCCGGGCTCGGCGGCCCGCAGCCGCCCGAGCAGCGCGGCGTAACCGGCCGCGTCGAAGGTGTCTGGCGCCCCCTTCCGTCCGGCCCGCCCCAGCCGCTCCAGCTCGGCCTGCGCCAGATGGAACCCGTCCATCGGCACGAGGGCGGCGAGCCCGCCGAGTCCCGCGACGAGGCGTCCGGCGAGCGTCGACTTCCCGGCCCCGGGCGGCCCGGCGATGCCCAGCACCCGGCGCCGCCCGTCCCGGGCGAGCCCCCGGGCCCGCTCGACGAGCCGCTCCAGTTCCCGCGCGTCCATGCCGGGCATTGTCGCACCGGGCGAATGCCGGGGGCCGCCCCGGGATTGGCTGGCCGGGGGCCGGTCGGGACCGCCTGACGGCTCGGCCGCGCGGCCGGATCCGACGGGGGTGGATCCGGCCGCGCTGCTCGGCTCAGGCGCCCAGGTGCGCCTCGACCTGCGCCGATGCGGCTGGCAGAGTCATGGCCGCGGGCCCGCGGCCGCGGCCGGGGGGGGGGCGGGGGGCCCCCCCGCCCGGCGGCGCGCGGGGCGCGGCCGCGGGCCCGCCCCACCCCCCCGCG
>NZ_JBSGBF010000083.1:0-35502 GCF_053601115.1 Streptomyces sp. NPDC004788 | reverse complement strand
TGAAGGTCCGTCATGGTGAAACGACTCCTGATCGCCAAGCCTCGCGCAGCGCCGCCGCCGCGTCCCGGCGCAGCGGGCCGTCGGCGGAACGCACCAGGTCGGAGTAGACGCCGGCCACCCGGTCCTCCAGTACGGCGGCGAGGCGGCCGGCGGCGGCCGGGTCCGGCACCGGGAACGGCAGCTCGTACGCGGCGGCCGCGGCGACCGGCTCGCCGCCCAGGTCCCGCACGGTCCGGCGCAGCGCGTCCCGGCGCGCCCGGTGGGCCTCGTACGCGTCGGTGGCCTCGGCGCGCCGGGCCGGGCCGATGCGGCCGCCGACGACCCCGTACCCGTACACGGCGGCGTGCTCGGCGGCGAGCGCGGCCTGCGCGGCGTCGAGCGCGGTCATCCCGGGTTCCCTTCGGTCGGCTCGGTCGGCTCGGTCGGCTCGGTCGGGAGAGCGGCCTGCGCGGCGTCGGGCGCGGTCATCCCCGGTTCCCCTCGGTCGGTTCCGTCAGCAGGAAGGTGTGCGCCGCGCCGGCCGCCGCGACGGACGCGAGCAGCCGGGCGTACTCGGGCGGCGCGGTGAGCAGTGCGGCCGTATGGGTGTCGGCGGTCGCCCGTTCGGCGGCCGCCAGGTCCCTGAGCGCGGCTGCCGGGGTGGCCGGGACATGGATCACCGCCGGCGGGCGGGAGGGGGAGGGAGAAGGGGAGAGGGAGGCCGAGCCGGACGGGCCGGGCGCCGGGGGCGTACCGCCCTCGGCGAGCGCCTTCGCGTGCGCCGCCACCGCCGCCCGCAGCGGTGCGAGCCGGGCCGTCAGCGCCGGGAACGCGCCGGTGACCGCGTCGTACCGCAGCATCAGGTCGCGGCTGGCGGTCGCCGAGCGCCGGCGCAGCGCCGCCTCCTCGGCCGCCGCCCGCTCGGCGGCGCCCGGCTTCCTCGGACCGGTGTCGGGGGAGGCCGTACACCCGGTCAGGGCCGCCGCCGTGCCCGCCGCGCCCGCGGTGAGAAGCGTGCGCCTGTTCACCGTTGTCAACGCCACTCCCTTGCGTTCACGTTTTCGAAGATCACCGCAGGCGAGCGTACCCGCGTGCCCCGCCCGGTGGACGGCAACACCCTCCGGGACCGGATACCCTTTGATCTGACACGCGACGAACCCACAACAGCACACGCGGCCGAGGAGTCACCCGGATGAGCACCACCCAGAGCGAACGGCTGCGCGGTCTTCTGGAACCGCTCGTTTCCGCGAAGGATCTCGACCTCGAGGAGATCGAGGTGTCCCGGGCCGGCCGCCGCGGACTGCTGAGGGTCATCGTCGACTCGGACGAGGGCGTCGAGCTGGACGCCTGCGCCGAGCTGAGCCGCGTCATCTCCGAGAAGCTCGACGAGACGGACGTGATGGGCGAGGGCGAGTACGTCCTCGAAGTCAGCTCGCCCGGCGCCGACCGCCCCCTCACCCAGCACCGCCACTACGAGCGCGCCGTCGGCCGCCTGGTGAAGCTGCAGCTGACCGAGGGCGGCGAGCTGGTCACCCGGATCATCGCCGTGGACGAGGACGGCCTGGACACCGAGGTGCCGGGCGTGAAGGGCCGCAAGGCCACCGCCCGCCGGGTCGAGTTCGCGGACATCGCGAAGGCGCGTGTCGAGATCGAGTTCAACCGCAAGGACAAGAAGGAAGAGGAGGCGTAGCCGTGGACATCGACGTGAAGCTCCTGAAGGGCTTGGCACAGGAGAAGGAAATCTCCTTCGAGATGCTGGTCGAGGCGATCGAGTCGGCCCTCCTCATCGCCTACCACCGTGTCCCCGGCGCCCGCCGCCACGCGCGCGTCGAGCTGGACCGGCACACCGGTCACGTGACCGTGTGGGCGAAGGAAGACCCCGCCGACCTGGAGGAGGGGCAGCAGCCGAAGGAGTTCGACGACACGCCGTCGGACTTCGGCCGGATCGCCGCGAGCACCGCCCGCCAGGTCATCCAGCAGCGGCTGCGCGACGCCGAGAACGACGTCACCTTCGGCGAGTACGCGCGCCGCGAGGGCGACATCGTGGCCGGCCAGGTGCAGCAGGGCAAGGACCCGAAGAACGTCCTGGTCAAGCTGGACGACAAGCTGGAGGCCATCCTGCCGGTGCAGGAGCAGGTGCCGGGCGAGGAGTACACGCACGGGCTGCGGCTGCGCACGTACGTCGTTCGGGTGGCCAAGGGTGTCCGCGGTCCGTCCGTCACCCTCTCGCGCACCCACCCCAATCTGGTGAAGAAGCTCTTCGCCCTGGAGGTGCCGGAGATCGCCGACGGCTCGGTGGAGATCTCCGCCATCGCCCGTGAGGCCGGTCACCGCACCAAGATCGCCGTCCGTTCCACCCGTTCGGGCCTGAACGCCAAGGGCGCCTGCATCGGCCCGATGGGCAGCCGGGTGCGCAACGTGATGGCGGAGCTGATGGGCGAGAAGATCGACATCGTCGACTGGTCGGACGACCCGGCCGAGATGGTGGCCAACGCGCTCTCCCCGGCGCGCGTGTCCAAGGTCGAGGTCGTGGACCTGGCCGCCCGCTCCGCCCGCGTGACGGTGCCGGACTACCAGCTGTCGCTCGCGATCGGCAAGGAGGGCCAGAACGCCCGCCTCGCGGCGCGGCTCACCGGCTGGCGGATCGACATCCGTCCCGACACCGAGCCGGCCGAGTCCGCCCAGTCCTCCGGCCGGGAGGGCTGAGGGCCCCGGGAGACCGAGGTCCTGGGGATCCCCGTCGCAAGGCGGAGATCGTTTTTGGCCAACAACTGTTCGACTTTTGCCTCAAACGGGTGAGGTCGGAACGGGGAGGTAGACTTAATCGTGTCTGGCCGGACGCATGCCCGCGTGTGCCCTGAGCGAACCTGTGTGGGATGCCGGGAGCGAGCGGCCAAGAGCGACCTGCTGCGGGTCGTGGTGAATAAGGACGAGTGCGTTCCCGATCATCGCGGTACGCTGCCCGGCCGGGGTGCGTATGTGCACCCCGCCTTGCACTGTCTCGACCTGGCGGTCCGCCGCCGGGCGTTCCCGAGGTCCTTCCGGACCGCGGGACCGCTCGACACGGCGGCGTTGCGCCGTCACGTCGAGGAGGCGGCACCGCAGTGAAAAAGAAGTACGGCACGGAACCCCGTGCGGTCAGGTACCTCGCGAGTTGGAAGTAGGTCGAGATTGCGATGAGCACTCGATGAGTACGCGATGAGTACGCCCATGAAGTAGCGACGGTCCGGCGGTAACCGGACCTAAAAGGAGCGAAGTGGCTAAGGTCCGGGTATACGAACTCGCCAAGGAGTTCGGTGTGGAGAGCAAGGTCGTCATGGCCAAGCTCCAAGAACTCGGTGAATTCGTCCGTTCGGCGTCCTCGACGATCGAGGCGCCGGTCGTGCGCAAGTTGACTGATGCTTTGCAGGGTCCCGGCGGTTCCGCCGGCAAGACCGCTGCCAAGCCCGGCGCGCCCCGCAAGGCGACGCCCGCCCCCAAGCCCGCGGCACCGGCTCCGGCCGCCGCGGCACGTCCCGCTGCCCCCAAGCCCGGCGCCCCGGCCCCCAAGCCGGCCCCCGCCGCGCCCGCGGCCCCGGTCACCCCGGCCGCGCCCGCGAGCAGCACCCCGTCCCCGGCTCCGGCCGCGTCCGGTCCCCGTCCGGGTCCGAAGCCCGCGCCCAAGCCGGCGCCGGCCGCCCCGGCTCCGACCACCCCGGAGTTCACCGCGCCTCCGTCGGCCCCGGCCGCCGGTCCGCGCCCCGGTGGCGCCACCCCCGGCCCGCGTCCGACCTCTGCCCGTCCGGGTCAGCAGGCGCCGCGTCCGGGTCAGCAGGCCCCCCGTCCCGGCCAGCAGGCCCCGCGTCCGGGCGCTCGTCCGGCCGGCCCGCGTCCGGGCAACAACCCCTTCACGTCCGGTGGCTCCACCGGCATGGCGCGCCCGCAGGCGCCCCGCCCGCAGGGTGGCGCGCCGCGTCCCGGCGGCCCCGGTGCCCCCGGTGCCCCGCGTCCGCAGGGTCCGGGCAGCGTTCCCGGCGCCCCGCGTCCGCAGGGCCAGGGCCCGCGTCCGACCCCCGGTGGCATGCCCCGTCCGCAGGCTCCGCGTCCGGGTGGCCCCGGCGCGCCCGGCGGTAACCGTCCGAACCCGGGCATGATGCCGCAGCGTCCCGCTGCCGGCCCGCGTCCCGGCCCCGGCGGTCGTGGCCCCGGTGGCCCCGGCGGTCGTCCGGGCGGTCCCGGCGGCGGCGGTCGTCCCGGCTTCGCCGGTCGTCCGGCCGGTCCCGGCGGTGGCGGCGGCGGCTTCGCCGGCCGTCCCGGTGGTCCCGGTGGCGGCGGCGGTCGTCCGGGTGGTCCCGGCGGCGGTGGCGGCGGCTTCGGCGGTCGTCCCGGTGGCTTCGGTGGCCGTCCCGGCGGTCCGGGTGGCCGTGGTGGCACGCAGGGCGCCTTCGGTCGTCCCGGCGGTCCCGCGCGTCGCGGTCGCAAGTCGAAGCGGCAGAGGCGCCAGGAGTACGAGGCCATGCAGGCCCCGTCCGTGGGCGGCGTGATGCTGCCTCGCGGCAACGGCGACACCATTCGCCTGTCGCGCGGTGCGTCCCTCACCGACTTCGCGGAGAAGATCGGCGCCAACCCGGCGTCGCTCGTCGCGGTCATGATGAACCTCGGCGAGATGGTCACGGCCACGCAGTCCGTCTCCGACGAGACGCTGCAGCTCCTCGGCGACGAGATGAACTACCAGGTTCAGATCGTCTCCCCCGAGGAGGAGGACCGTGAGCTGCTGGAGTCCTTCGACCTCGAGTTCGGCGAGAACGAGGGCGGCGAAGAGGCCCTGGTCTCCCGTCCGCCGGTCGTGACCGTCATGGGTCACGTCGACCACGGTAAGACCCGACTCCTCGACGCGATCCGCAAGACCAACGTGATCGCGGGCGAGGCCGGTGGCATCACCCAGCACATCGGTGCCTACCAGGTCGCGACCCAGGTCAACGACGAAGAGCGCCGCATCACCTTCATCGACACCCCGGGTCACGAGGCGTTCACCGCCATGCGTGCCCGTGGTGCGAAGTCGACCGACATCGCGATCCTCGTGGTCGCGGCCAACGACGGTGTCATGCCGCAGACGATCGAGGCGCTCAACCACGCCAAGGCCGCCGGCGTCCCGATCGTCGTCGCGGTCAACAAGATCGACGTCGAGGGTGCCGACCCGGTCAAGGTGCGCGGTCAGCTCACCGAGTTCGGTCTGGTGGCCGAGGAGTACGGCGGCGACACGATGTTCGTCGACATCTCCGCCAAGCAGGGTCTGCACATCGACTCCCTGCTCGAGGCCGTCGTCCTCACCGCCGACGCCTCGCTCGACCTGCGGGCCAACCCGAACCAGGACGCGCAGGGCATCGCGATCGAGTCCCACCTCGACCGCGGCCGCGGTGCGGTCTCGACCGTCCTCGTCCAGCGAGGCACGCTGCGCATCGGCGACACGATGGTCGTCGGCGACGCGTACGGCCGTGTCCGCGCGATGCTCGACGACAAGGGCAACAACGTCGAGGAGGCGACCCCGTCGACTCCGGTCCTGGTCCTGGGTCTCACCAACGTCCCGGGTGCGGGCGACAACTTCCTCGTCGTCGACGAGGACCGCACCGCCCGCCAGATCGCCGAGAAGCGCGCCGCGCGTGAGCGCAACGCCGCCTTCGCCAAGCGCGTCCGCCGGGTGTCCCTCGAGGACCTCGACAAGGTGCTCAAGGCCGGTCAGGTCCAGGAACTCAACCTCATCATCAAGGGCGACGCGTCCGGTGCGGTCGAGGCTCTCGAGTCCTCGCTGCTCCAGCTCGACGTCGGTGAAGAGGTCGACATCCGCGTCCTGCACCGCGGTGTGGGTGCGGTCACCGAGTCCGACATCGACCTGGCCATGGGCTCCGACGCCATCGTCATCGGCTACAACGTCCGTGCGGCCGGCCGTGCCGCGCAGATGGCGGAGCGCGAGGGCGTCGACGTCCGGTACTACTCGGTCATCTACCAGGCGATCGAGGAGATCGAGGCGGCGCTCAAGGGCCTCCTCAAGCCGGAGTACGAAGAGGTCGAGCTCGGTACGGCGGAGATCCGCGAGGTCTTCCGCTCGTCCAAGCTGGGCAACATCGCCGGTGTCCTCATCCGCTCGGGCGAGGTCAAGCGCAACACCAAGGCGCGCCTCATCCGCGACGGCAAGGTCATCGCGGAGAACCTCAACATCGAGGGTCTGCGCCGCTTCAAGGACGACGTCACCGAGATCCGCGAGGGCTTCGAGGGTGGTATCAACCTCGGAAACTTCAACGACATCAAGATCGACGACGTCATCGCGACGTACGAGATGCGCGAGAAGCCGCGCGTGTAACACGCAACGCTGAGTCGCGACGCTCAGGTCGGGGCCGGTCGGCGGAAAGTATTCCGTCGATCGGCCCCGGCCGTTGCGTGTACGGTTTTGATGTTCCCCCGCCGGGCGTCGGCCCGGCGGGACGTCGAACCCGAACCGGCGGGACATCCGGCACCGCATGTACGTGGGGACTCTGTCCTTCGATCTGCTCCTCGGCGACGTTCATTCGTTGAAGGAGAAACGCTCCGTCGTCCGGCCCATCGTCGCCGAGCTCCAGCGCAAGTTCTCCGTGAGCGCGGCCGAGGTGGGCGACCAGGACCTCCATCGCAGGGCCCAGCTCGGGGTCGCGCTGGTGTCCGGGGACGCGGGGTTCGTGTCGGACGTGCTGGACCGCTGCGAGCGGCTGGTCGCGGCCCGGCCCGAGGTGGAGCTGCTCTCGGTGCGACGCAGGCTCCACACTGATGAAGACTGAATGAGCAAGGCAAAGAAGGAGACGGACCAGTGGCCGACAACGCGCGGGCGAAGAAGCTGGCGGACCTCATCCGGGAGGTGGTCGCCGAGAAGCTGCAGCGCGGCATCAAGGACCCGCGCCTGGGTACGCACGTGACCATCACGGACACCCGCGTCACCGGTGACCTGCGGGAGGCCACGGTCTTCTACACGGTCTACGGCGACGAGGAGGAGCGCGCGAGCGCCGCCGCCGGCCTGGAGAGCGCCAAGGGCATCCTGCGCTCGGCCGTGGGCAGGGCCGCGGGCACCAAGTTCACCCCGACGCTGACCTTCGTGGCGGACGCCCTCCCGGAGACCGCCAAGAACATCGAGGACCTCCTCGACCGGGCGCGCGCCTCGGACGCCGCGGTGCGCGAGGCGTCCTCGGGCGCCCGCTTCGCCGGCGAGGCCGACCCGTACAAGAAGCCGGGCGAGGACGAAGCCGCCGAATGAGCACCGCACAGAAGACGCCCGACGGCCTTGTCATCGTCGACAAGCCGTCGGGCTTCACTTCGCACGACGTCGTGGCCAAGATGCGCGGGATCGCCAAGACCCGCCGCGTCGGCCACGCCGGCACGCTCGACCCCATGGCCACGGGCGTCCTCGTCCTCGGCGTGGAGCGGGCGACCAAGCTGCTCGGTCACCTCGCGCTGACCGAGAAGGAGTACCTGGGCACGATCCGCCTCGGGCAGACCACCATCACCGACGACGCCGAGGGCGAGATCACGGCGTCGGTCGACGCGTCGAAGGTCACCCGCGAGCAGATCGACGCGGGCGTGGCCGAGCTGACCGGCGAGATCATGCAGGTGCCGTCGAAGGTCTCCGCGATCAAGATCGACGGCAAGCGTTCGTACGCGCGCGTGCGCGGCGGCGAGGAGTTCGAGATCCCGGCCCGGCCGGTCACCGTCTCCTCCTTCCGCGTGTACGACGTGCGCGAGGCGACGGCGGAAGACGGGACGCCCGTCGTGGACCTGGTGGTCTCCGTCGTCTGCTCCTCCGGTACGTACATCCGGGCGCTCGCCCGGGACCTGGGCGCCGGGCTCGGCGTGGGCGGCCATCTGACCGCGCTGCGCCGCACCCGGGTCGGCCCGTACAAGCTGGACAGCGCCCGGACCCTGGACCAGCTCCAGGAGGACCTGACGGTCATGCCGGTCGCCGAGGCCGCCGAGGCGGCGTTCCCGCGCTGGGACGTCGACGCCAGGCGGGCCCGGCTGCTGCTCAACGGCGTACGCCTGGAGATGCCGGAGTACCCCAAGGGGCCGGTCGCGGTCTTCGGGCCGGAGGGGAAGCTGCTCGCGCTGGTCGAGGACCAGCGGGGGAAGGCGAAGAGCCTGGCCGTCTTCGGCTGAGCTCCGTCGGGCCGTCGAAGGGGCGGGCACGCGCAGGCGTGCCCGCCCTTTCGGGTTTTTTCACCCTCCCGTGTAGGCGCTCGAAGCGAAAGGGGGGAGCGAGAGGGGGCGCGTTGGGCTCGCGCGCTTCACTCGGCGATCATCGCCGCCCTACCGTTTCGAACCATGGGGAGCGGGGACCGGGCGGCACTGGTGCGGATCGAGGATCCGACCGGGCGGCCGGTCGGCACCGGCTTCCCCGTCGACCTCCACGGCACGCTGTTGACCGGCCACGAGGTCGTCGAAGGCCACGCCACCCTGCTCTTGCGCGCCCCCGACGGCCGCACCTGCCGGACCGGCCCCGGCGACATCTCCCCGCTGCCCGGCACCGGCCTCGCCCTCGTCCGCAGCCAGGGCCTGGGCTGCCGCCCGCTGCCGCTCGCCCGGCGCACCCAGGGCATGGAGCCCGGCACGTACGTACGGATCTCCGCGCACGGCTGGCGCGAGGCCCGGGTGCTCGGCCCGACCGCCGGGCCCGCGCTCGAACTGGCCATCGGCACCGAGGGCGCCGAAGCCCTCCGCGCCGGCGGCCCGGCCGCCGGCGGCCCCGTCCTCGACCCCACCACCGGCGCGGTCCTCGCCGTCCTCGGCACCGCCCGCCACGGCGACCACCGCGCCGCCGGCCACGCCCTCCCCATCCCTCCGCACGGCCCCCTCGCCCCCCTGCTCCACGACAACGCCTCGGCCGCGCCCTGCTACGGCCGGGACCTCAATCTGGCGGGCGTACTCGAACTCACGGCGACCACGCTCGGTCAGACCGAGGAGTACCCGGACGGGAGACTGGGGGAGTCGGGCGAGGCGCTGGCAGGTGGCTGGGGGGACTCTGCCGACGGACGGCCCGGAGCAGGTCCTGCCAAGGCCCCCGTCACGGCCGTCGTCGGCGTGCCCGGCAGTGGGCGGACCACCGCGCTCGCCGCGCTCGCCGCACGCCGCGCGCACGGCCCGGCGCCCGCGCCCACGCTGTGGCTGCGCGGGGCCGATCTGCGGGCCGGTGACCGGTGCGTGGCCGATGCCGTGGGGCGGGCGTTGCGGCGGGCCGGGCGGATCGCCGCCGCGTCCGGGGTGCCCGGGGATCCGGCCGGTGTCACGCCCGAGCAGGCCGCCGCGCTCGGGCCGCTGCTCGTACTCCTCGACGCGCCCGAGGAGATGCCCCCGTTGCTCGCCCATCGCCTCGCGGCCTGGTCCACCGCGACCGAGGAGTGGCTCACCGCCCACGGCGCGCGCATGGTCGTCGCCTGCCGGCCCGAGCACTGGGAGCAGGCGAGCACGCTGTACGGGACCGAGCCGGCCACCGTCCGCCTCGGCGACCTCACCGAGGCGGAGGCCGCGGAGGCCCGGCGCCGGCACGGCGTACCCGACGACGGCATCGCCGAGGCGGACGCCCGGCACCCGCTCGCCCTCAGACTTCTCGGCGAGCTGCGCGCGGCGGCCCGCGGCGACCTGCCGGGGCGGCCCGGGCGCGACGAGATCTTCGCCGCCCACCTCGACCTGATGTGCCTGCGCGTCGCCGTCCGCATCGCCGCCGCCCGCCGTCCCGTGCCGCGCGGCACCGCGGTCCGCCGCCTCGCCGCCCGCGTCTGCGGCCAGGTCCACGAGGCCGCCCGCCGCTGCCTCGGCCCCGGCCAGGGCGAACTCGACCGGGAGTCCTTCGAGGAGCTCTTCCCCTGGGCCACGGGCTGGGCCCCCGCCGTGCTCACCGAGTCGCTCCTCGTCCCCGCCGGCCCCGGCTACCGCTTCGCCCACGAGGAGTTCGCCGACTGGCTCCAGGCCGTCCACCTCGACCTCGACCGCGCCCTCCCCGCCCTCGTCCACCCGCCGACCCCGCTCCCCGTCCCCCGCCACCGCATCGGACCCGTCCTCCAGGCCCTCCACCACCTGCACCGCGACCACGGCCCGGAGGGCCTGACGCCCCGCCTGGAGTGGCTGGCGGACGCGCTCGCGGGGGCGGCACCGGAGGCGGAGGGCGCCTGGTGGGCCTCGCGGCTGCTCGTCGGGTTCCTCGACGGGGCCCCGGACCCGCGGGCGTATCTGCCGGTGCTGCGCCGGGTCGCCGACCGCGTCGGGGCGGTGGGCGCGCTGCCCGGACTCGGCGTCGGGTTCTGGCGGGGGCTGAAGGTCCCCGAGGACGAGCGGCTCGATCTGCTGCGGCGGCTCGTCGGGGCCGACCCCGTGCCCGACGAGCGCTTCCTCGACCTGGTCGCGGAACGCCTCGTGGCCGACCCACGCGGGGTGCAGCCGCTGCTGTGCCGCTGGTTCGGCGACGAGCGGGCGCTGGCCGGGGCGCCCGGCGCCACCGTCGGGGCAGCCGCCCAGGCACTGCTGCACACCCACCGGGCGGCGGCCGTGGACGATCTGTGCGAGGCGCTCGTCGCGACCGCCCACCCGCTCGCCGAGGGGCTGCTCAGGGCGCTCGCCGAGGACGAGCCGGCGGCGCTGTGCCGGGCCGTGGACCGGTGGGCGCACGACGACGGGCGGCCGGAGCGGCGGGCGGCGGCAGCGGCGTACGGCGAGCTGGTCGCCCCGTACGCCACCGCCGCCGCCGACCGGAGCACCCTGCGCTACGCGGCCCTCGCGCTGCTCGCCCGGCCCGGCGACCGGGCCCTGCACGGGGCCGCGCTCGGCCTGCTCGTACGGGATCCGGACTGCCGGGGGCGGTTCCTGCCGCGCGCGGCCGCCGACCCCGACGTACCCGTGACCGCCCTCGCCGCCGCGCTCCCGACCCACCCCGAGCCCGTACTCGACGTCCTGCGCCGCCGGCTCCTCGGCGACGAACCCGCCGCCGTCCTGCGCGTCCTCGCCGAGGTCGACACCCCGCGCCTCGCCCGCCGCGCCGCCGCCCTCGTCGCCGAGTACGCCGAGGCGCACCCCGAAGGCGCCCCGCTCGTCGCCGCCTTCGTCGACCGGCGCCTGGAGGAGGGGCCCGAGGTGCGCTGCGTCCTGCACCCCCTCGTCACCGGCCTGCTGCGCCTCCCCGCGCCCCGCGCCGCCCTCGCCCCCGTGCTCGCCGCCCCCGGAACCGGCGCCTCCCGCTTTATTCGCGGGGAGCTGAGAGACATGGCCAACACCATGCCGATGCCGACGAAGCCGCATGCTCATGGCAGTCTTAGACCAGCGCCGACAGGCGCGGGCGTACACGTGGACATGGGTACAGGCGGACGAGGAGCGGTCACAGTGCAGCGCTGGCGTGGCTTGGAGGACATCCCCGAGGACTGGGGGCGCAGCGTCGTCACCATCGGCTCCTACGACGGGGTGCACCGCGGGCACCAGCTGATCATCGGACGGGCCGTCGAGCGCGCCCGCGATCTTGGCATCCCCTCCGTCGTCGTCACCTTCGACCCGCACCCCTCCGAGGTCGTCCGCCCCGGCAGCCACCCGCCGCTGCTCGCCCCGCACCACCGGCGTGCCGAGCTGATGGCCGAGCTCGGCGTGGACGCGGTCCTGGTGCTGCCGTTCACGGCCGAGTTCTCGCAGCTGTCGCCGGCCGACTTCATCGTGAAGGTCCTCGTCGACAAGCTGCACGCCAAGCGCGTCATCGAGGGCCCCAACTTCCGCTTCGGCCACCGCGCCGCGGGCAACGTCGCCTACCTCGCCGAGCTCGGCGCCACCTACGACTACGACGTCGAGGTCATCGACCTGCGGGTGACCGGCGCCGCCGGCGGCGGCGAGCCGTTCTCCTCCACCCTCACCCGCCGCCTCGTCGCCGAGGGCGACATGGCGGGCGCGGCCGAGATCCTCGGCCGCCCGCACCGCGTCGAGGGCATCGTCGTGCGCGGCGCCCAGCGCGGCCGCGAGCTGGGCTTCCCGACGGCCAACGTCGAGACCCTGCCGCACACCGCGATCCCCGCCGACGGCGTCTACGCGGGCTGGCTGACCGCCGCCGGCGAGCGGATGCCCGCCGCGATCTCGGTGGGCACCAACCCGCAGTTCGACGGTACCGAGCGGACCGTGGAGGCGTACGCGATCGACCGCGAGGGTCTGGACCTGTACGGCCTCCACGTCACCGTCGACTTCCTCGCCTACGTGCGCGGGATGCTCAGGTTCGACACCCTCGACGACCTGCTCGTGGCGATGGCCGACGACGTCAAGAAGTGCCGGGAGCTGACCGCCGCCTACGACGCGGCGCACCCCTCCGCGTAACGCTCACCACGTCACGTACAGCTCGCGCGGTCCGCGGATCAGGCCCTTGGACTGGAACGGCACGTCCTCGGGCCGGCCCGCCAGCCGCAGCTCCGGGTAGCGGGCGAGCAGCGTCGACAGCATCACCTCGGACTCCATCCGGGTCAGCATCGCGCCCATGCAGTGGTGCGGCCCGTGTCCGAAGGAGACGTGGCCGACGCCCGTACGGTCGAAGTCGACGGTGTGCGGGTCGGCGAAGACCTCCGGGTCGCGGTTGGCGGCCAGGTACGACGCGTACACCGCCTCGCCGGCCCGGATCACCACCCCGCCGACCTCGACGTCCTCCAGGGCGATCCGCGGCAGGCCCACGCCGTTGCGGTGCGGGATCCAGCGGATCAGTTCGTCCACGGCCTGCGGCAGCAGCTCGGGTTCGGCGCGCAGCCGGGCCGCCAGGTCCGGCCTGCTGAGCAGCAGGAACACCATGTTGGCGCTGTTGTTGCGGACCGCGTGCGCGCCGCTGATCAGGATCGCCATGGCCAGCGACACCGCCTCGTCGGCGTCGATGTGCCCCTCGGCCAGGGACTCGGCGAGCACCCCGCCCAGGTCGTCGGCGGGCTCGGCCCGGCGCTGTTCGAGCAGCCGGGTGATGTAGCCGTGGATCTGCGCCTTCGCGGCCCGGCTGCTCTCCGGACCCGGCCCGGAGGAGAGGATGAGGTCCGGCCAGGAGGCCAGCTCCGCGCGGTCCGCGTCGGGGATGCCGAGGAGGTCGCACACCACGGACAGCGGCAGCGGCCCGTGCAGGTGCTTCATCAGGTCGGCCGGCCGCCCGGCCGCCTCCATCGCGTCGAGGAGCCGGTCCGTGGTGGCCTGGGCGAGCGGGCGCAGCCGTTTGGTGGACTGCCCGGTGAAAGCTTTCGTCACCGCTTTGCGCAGCTGTGTGTGGTACGGCGGATCGGCGTAGTTCAGGGCCGCCTTGGAGGCCACCATGTGGCCGGTCATCCCGGTGACCTGGCGGTCGAGCAGGGCCGTCCGGCTGAACCGGGGATCGGACGTCACCGCCCGGACGTCCTCGTACCGGGTGACCAGCCACGCCTCGTGGTCCGCGCCGAAGGGCAGCCGGATCCGGGCGACGGGCTCGTCGTGGAGCAGTTCGGTCAGCAGCGGGTCGAAGTCGAGGGCCGGCAGATCCTCGACAGCCCAGGTGCGGACGGGCCGCGGCGCGGCCGTGGGTTCGGAGGTCATGTGGACGGTGTTCCCGGCCGCCCCACCCCGCGACACGCCGAGCGCCGACAGCCCCCCGTACGGGCGTATTCCGCCCGGGCGGGCTTGTGACACCGCGCGGTCGACCGGTCGCGCTCGCGGTTGCGGGCTCGCGACGGCGGGGTGAGTGTGGGGCCCAGTTCACGGCGAAACGAGACGAAGGAGCGCGTGTCGTGGTGACTCTGTGCAAGCCCGCGGTTTCCGTCCCCGAGCATGTGATCACGATGGAGGAGACCCTCGACCTCGCCCGCTCACGCCATGCCGACCACCCCCAACTGCCCCTCGCCCTGCGGCTGATCGGGAACACCGGGGTGACCCAGCGGCACATCGTGCAGCCCATCGAGGAGACCCTGAAGCACCCCGGATTCGAGGAGCGCAACGCGCTGTACGAGGCCGAGGCCAAGGCCCGCGTCCCGGCCGTGGTCAAGGAGGCCCTGGCCAACGCGGAGCTGCGCCCCGCCGATATCGACATGATCATCTATGTGTCGTGCACGGGCTTCATGATGCCCTCGCTCACCGCCTGGCTGATCAACTCCATGGGCTTTCCCGGCCACACCCGTCAGATGCCCATCGCCCAGCTCGGCTGCGCGGCGGGCGGCGCGGCCGTCAACCGCGCGCACGACTTCTGCACCGCCTACCCGGACGCCAACGTCCTCATCGTCGCCTGCGAGTTCTGCTCGCTGTGCTACCAGCCCACCGACCTCGGCGTCGGCTCGCTGCTCTCCAACGGCCTGTTCGGCGACGCGGTCGCCTCCGCCGTCGTCCGCGGCCGCGGCGGCACCGGCATCGCCCTGGAGCGCAACAACTCCTACCTGGTGCCCGACACCGAGGACTGGATCGCCTACAGCGTGCGCGCCACCGGCTTCCACTTCCTGCTCGACAAGCGGGTGCCCGGCACCATGGAGCCGCTCGCGCCCGCGCTGCGCGAACTCGCCGGCGACCACGGCTGGGACGCGGGCAACCTGGACTTCTACATCATCCACGCGGGCGGCCCGCGCATCCTCGACGACCTCAGCCGCTTCCTCGAAGTCCCGCCCGAGTCCTTCCGCTTCAGCCGGGCGACCCTGACGGAGTACGGCAACATCGCCAGCGCCGTCGTCCTCGACGCCGTGCGCCGGCTCTTCGAGGAGGGCGGCCTGCCGGAGGGCGCCCGCGGCATGATCGCCGGCTTCGGACCCGGCATCACCGCCGAGATGTGCCTCGGCCGCTGGACCAACGGCGACGCGGAGCCCGCCCGCGACCTGCGCGCCCGCCGGATCGTCGGCTACGCGCCCCGCCACGCCGCCCCGGTCCGTACCGGCGCGGCCTGAGCCGTACGGCCCGACCCGTCGACCCGCCGACCCGTACGGCCTGACCGGTACGGCGGGACCCGTCCGCGTGACCCGTACGGCCCGGCCCGTACGGCGGGACCCGTCCGCGTGACCCGTACGGCCCGACCCGTACGGACCCCACCACGATTCAGCACCGATCACCGAGGAGTTCCGCTTGTCCTGCACGCCCCCCTCCCTCCGCCGCGCCGCCCGCAGCCCCGCCGCGCTCGCCGTCCTGGTCGCCGCGGCCTCGCTCGCGGGCACGCCCGCCCACGCGGCGGCACGGGTGCCGATGCACCAGTGCTGGGTCAACGGCGTCGCCGCGCCACCCGGTGACCAGGTCAACGGCACCTCGGGGGACGACGACATCCTCTGCGACAGCGACCTGGTGGACGTCACCGTCTCCGGCCTCGGGGGCGACGACCACATCGAGATCAAGGGCCTGGTCATCGACTCCCTCGTGCAGGGCGGCGAGGGCGACGACGTCATCCGCGCCAAGCACCTCGTGCCGCAGGACAGCTTCAGCATGGTCCGCGGCAACCGGGGCGACGACACCATCGAGGTGGCCACCGTGCACGGCAGGGGCGCCGAGCACGGCGCGACCGTGCGCGGCGACGACGGCGACGACAAGATCACCACGGGCTCCGTCCGGGGCGCGCCCGGCGAATTCAGCCGCGGCGGCGGACTCGTCGACGGCAACGACGGCAACGACACCATCATCACCGGCACCGTCGACTTCCAGGGCCGCGTCATCGGCGGCAGCGAGAACGACCGGATCGAGGTCGAGGCCCTCGGCCCGGAGTCCGGCGGACTCGTCCAGTCCGGCCCCGGCGACGACACGATCACCGGACCCGGCGGCGCGCTCCTGACCGTCGGCGAGCACTGGGGCACGGTGGACGCCGGCATCGGCAACGACACCTGCGCGGTGCAGTCCGTCTCCACGCGGACGAACATCTCCTCCTGCGAGGTGTTCGCGAAGGGCTCGGTCCCGCAGCGGCCCGCCGGAAAGCCGCAGAACCCGAGCACGCCGGGCACCACGACCAAGCCCGCCACCCCGGCGCAGCCCGCCACCCCGGCGCAGCCCGCGGCGGAGCCCGCCACCCCGGCGCAGCCCGCGGCGGAGCCCGCCACCCCGGCCGCTCCGGCGCAGCCCGCGGCCCAGCCGGCTGCCCCGGTCCATCAGGCCCAGCCGGACGCCCAGCCCGTCACCCACCCCGGGGTCAAGCCCGCTCAGCAGCCCGCGGGCAAGCCGGGCAACCACTGACCGGCGGCACGCCGACCCGGCGGCGGTACGGGCCTCAGCCCCGTACCGCCGCTCCGTGCGCCCAGTGACAGGCCACCGCCCGCTCCCCGCCGCCACCGCCGAGCACCGGCAGGTCCTCCGTGCGGCAGCGGTCCGCGACCTCCGCCGCAGTGCCCGAGGCGAGGACCTGGCAGCGGGCGTGGAAGCGGCAGCCGGACGGGATGCGCGCCGGGTCCGGGGGCTCGCCGGTCAGCACCACCGGCTCGCCCCCGGACTCCGGAAGCACCGACAACAGCGCCTGCGTGTACGGGTGCCGAGGATTCGTCAGTACGTCCTCCACCGGGCCGGTCTCCACGATCCGGCCCAGGTACATCACCGCCACCCGGTCCGCGATGTTCCACGCGAGCCCCAGGTCGTGCGTCACGACCAGCGCCGAGAGGCCCAGTTCGTCGCGCAGCCGCAGCAGCAGCGCCAGGATCTCGCCGCGCACCGACGCGTCGAGCGAGGCCACCGGCTCGTCCGCGACGATCAGTTCCGGCTCCAGGACCAACGCGCCCGCGATCACCACGCGCTGCCGCTGCCCGCCGGACAGCTCGTGCGGATAGCGCAGGAAGAACCGCTCCGGCGGCCGCAGTCCGGCCCGCGAGAGCGCCTCCGCGACCGCCGCCCGCTCGTCGCCCGCGTACCCGTGGATCCGCAGCCCCTCCGCCACCGCGTCGTACACCGTGTGCCGCGGGTTCAGCGAACCGCTCGGGTCCTGGAGCACCAGCTGGGCCCGCTTCCGGTACGCCCTGAGCGCCCTGCCCGTGTACGCCAGGGGCGCGCCCGCGAACCGCACCGAGCCCGCGCCGGGGCGGACCAGGCCGAGCAGCGAGCGGGCCAGCGTCGTCTTACCGCAGCCCGACTCGCCGACCAGCGCCACGATCTCACCCGCGCCGATGTCCAGGTCCACCCCGTCCACGGCCCGGGCGACCGGGGCGCCCCGCCGCCCGGGGAACTCCACCCGCAGGTCCCGGGCCGAAAGGAGTGGTGCCGAAGCGCTCATACCGTGCTCCCCACGTGTACGCAGGCCGCCCGGCGCCCCGCGCCCGCGTCCCGCAGTTCCTGGTCCTCCACCGCGCACCGCTCCTCCGCCACCGGACAGCGCGGATGGAAGGCGCACCCGCCCGGCAGGGCCGCCGGGTCCGGCGGGTCGCCCGGCAGGCCGCGCGGGGCGCGCCGGGACGCCGGGTCGCCGATGCGCGGGAACGCCGAGGACAGCGCCCGCCCGTAGGGGTGCGCGGCCGCCTCGTACACCGCCTTCGCCGGACCCTCCTCGACCACCCGCCCCGCGTACATCACGGCCAGCCGGTCGCAGGTGTCGGCGAGCACCGCCAGATCGTGGCTGATCATCAGCAGGCCGATGTCCTCCTGCGCGACCAGCTGCTCGATGAGTCGCAGGATCTGCGCCTGGATCATCACGTCGAGCGCTGTCGTCGGCTCGTCCGCGACGATGAGCCGCGGATCGCAGGCGAGCGCCATCGCGATCATCACGCGCTGCCGCTGCCCGCCGGACAGCTCGTGCGGATACGCCGCCGCCCGCGCGGCCGGCAGGCCCACGTGCTCCAGGAGCTCGCCGACCCGCTTCCGGGCCGCCGCCGGGGTGGCGATGCCGTGCACGAGCAGCGGCTCGGCGATCTGGTCGCCGATCCGGCGCACGGCGTTCAGCGAGTGCATCGCGCCCTGGAAGACGATCGACGCCCCCGCCCAGCGCACCGCCCGCAGCCGGCCCCACTTCATGGCGAGGACGTCCTCGCCGTCGAGCAGGATCTCGCCGGTGAGACGGGCCGAGGCGGGCAGCAGCCGGAGCAGCGCGAGCGCCATCGTCGACTTGCCGCACCCCGACTCGCCCGCGATCCCGAGCTTCCGCCCGGCGGGAAGGGTGAGGTCGACGCCCCGCACGGCCGGGACGGCGGCCGGCCCGGACCCGTACGTCACGCTCAGGTTCCGTACCTCCAACAGCGGCGGCGTGCTCAACGTCCCACCCCCAGCTTCGGGTTGAGGACGGACTCGACCGCCCGCCCGCACAGCGTGAACGCGAGCGCGACCAGCGCGATGGCGATCCCGGGCGGGGCCAGGTACCACCAGTGCCCGGACGAGACCGCGCCCGCCTCGCGCGCGTCCTGGAGCATCCCGCCCCAGGAGACCACGGTCGGGTCGCCGAGCCCCAGGAAGGCGAGCGTCGCCTCGGTGAGGATGGCCGTCGAGATGCCCAGCGTGGTCTGCGCGAGCACCAGCGGCATCACGTTCGGCAACACGTGCCGGGCCATGACGTGCCCGTGCCCGCCGCCCAGGGCCCTGGCCCGCTCGATGTACGGGCGGGACTCGACCGCGATCGTCTGCGCGCGCACGAGGCGGGCGGTCGTCGGCCAGCTGGTCACCCCGATCGCCAGGATCACCGTCCACATCGAGCGGGACATCACGGTCGCGAGCACGATCGCCAGGACCAGCGTCGGCATCACCAGGAACCAGTCGGTGATCCGCATGACGACCGTGGCGAGCCAGCCGCCGTAGTGCCCGGCGAGAATCCCGACGAGCGTGCCGATGGCGACCGAGAGCGCCGCCGCGAGCAGCCCCACGAGCAGCGAGATCCGCGCGCCCCAGACGAGCAGCCCGAGCAGCGAACGTCCGAACTGGTCGGTGCCCAGCGGGAATTCGGCGCTCGGCGACTCCAGGGCGGTGCCCGGCGCGTGGGTCACCGACTGCACGTCGGCGCCGACGAGCAGCGGCGCGGACAGCGCGATCAGACCGATGACGGCGAGCCCGGCCAGGCCCCAGAGCCCGGCGCGGTGGGTGCGGTACTGCTTCCAGAAGCGGGCGACGCTGCCGCGCCGGCGCTGCCAGGTCAGCGAGCTCCCGGTGGTGCCAGAGGTCGAGGAAGACGGCGTGGGAGTGGGAGGGGGAGTGGGAGAGGTCGTCGGAGAGGTCATCGGCCCACCCGGGGGTCGAGCAGCGGATAGAGGAGGTCGGCCACCAGGTTCATCACGATCATCGCACCGGCGAACACCACGAACAGCCCCTGCACGAGCGGCAGATCGGGCACGCTCAGCGCCTGGTAGAACAGCCCGCCGAGGCCCGGCCAGGAGAACACCGTCTCCACCAGGATCGAACCGGCCGCCACATGACCGAGGTTGATGAAGACCATGGTGACGGTGGGCAGCAGCGCGTTCGGCACGGCGTGCCGGCGCCGCACCACGTCGTCGCGCAGCCCCTTCGCCCGGGCGGTGGTCAGATAGTCGCCGCCCATCTCGTCGAGCAGCGAGGAGCGCATGACGAGCAGCGTCTGCGCGTACCCGACCGCGACCAGCGTGAGCACGGGCAGCACCATGTGGTGGGCGACGTCGAGCACGTACGCGAAGCCGGTCTGCCCGGTGCCGGACTCCATGCCGCCGGTCGGGAACAGCCCCGGGACCGGCCCCACGCCGACCGAGAACACGATGATCAGCAGGAGTCCGAGCCAGAACGACGGCACCGACCACAGGGTCAGCGCCACGCCCGTGTTCACCCGGTCGCCGAGGCTGCCGTGCCGCCAGGCGGAGCGGGTGCCCAGCCACAGGCCGAGCGCCGAGTAGAGGACGACGGCCGTGCCGGTGAGCAGCAGCGTCGCCGGCAGCTTCTGCGCGATGAGGTCCCCGACCGGCGCGCGGAACTGGAAGGAGGTGCCGAGGTCGCCGGTCAGCGCCTTGCCGCAGTAGTCGGTGAACTGCTGCCACAGCGGCAGGTCGAGCCCGAACTGGTGGTGCAGGGTGGCCAGTTGCTCGGCCGTCGTGGGCATGCCGTGGGTCATCGTCTTCACCGGGTCGCCCGGGATGATCCGGAACAGGAAGAAGCTGGTGACCAGGACGGCGAGCAGCGAGACGGCCGCGCCGGCGGCCTTCGTCGCCGCGTGGCGGAGATACGGCAGGGCGGCGGCGGTACGGGTGCGGGGGGCGCCGCCCTCGGTGGTCCGGGCCGCGTCGGCCGGGACCACCGAGGAGGCGGGCGTGCTCGCGCCGGGTGTGCTTGCGCCGGGTGTGCTCGCGCTGGGCGTGCTTGCGCCCGGTGTGCTCGCGCCGGGTGTGCTTGCGCTGGTCACGGCTACTCGCGGTCGTCGGCGGTGGAGCGGCGGCGCATCATCAGGAAGATCCCGGCGCCGACGACGACCACGACCGCCGCGCCGATCCCGACGACCGCGCCGGCGGACGAGCCGCCGGACGCCGCGTCCTCGGACGCCTGCGCGGCGGGCACGGCCGACCACCAGCTCCAGTAGCCGTCCTGGCCGTAGAGGTTGCCGCCGGCCTCGGGCATGGTGGTGATGGAGCGGATCTGGTCGGTGCGGTACGCCTCCAGGGCGTTCGGGTACGCCATCACGTTCATGTACCCGGTGTCGTAGAGCCGCGACTGCATCTGCTTGACCAGGTCGGTGCGCTTGGCGGCGTCGTACTCGACGGCCTGCCGCGCGTAGAGCGCGTCGAAGTCCGGGTCGCAGATGAAGTTGTCGGTGGCGCCGGTGTCCTTCGGCGTCGCGGGCAGCGTGCCGCAGGTGTGGATGGACAGCACGTAGTCCGGGTCGGGGTTGACCGACCAGCCGTCGAAGGCGAGGTCGTAGTCGCCCTTCACCCACGGGTCGGAGACGCTGTCCAGGCACTCGACCTTCAGCCCGATGCCGAGCCTGCCCCACCACTCCTGCAGGTACTTGCCGACCGCCTTGTCGTTCGGGTCGGTGGCGTGGCACAGGATGCGGAACTCCAGCGGCCTGCCGTCCTTGCCGAGCCGCTTGCCGTCGCCGTTCTTGCGGTATCCGGCCGCGTCCAGGACCCGCTCGGCCTTCGCGGGGTCGTACGAGCGCTTCTGCGCGTCGGCCGGCTGCCAGAAGTACGAGGCGAAGCGCGGCGGGATGTAGCCCTGGCCCTCGACGGCGTGGCCCTGGAACACCTTGTCGACCAGCGTCGCCCGGTCCACGGCCAGGAACAGCGCCTTGCGCACCTCGGGGTCGAGCAGCGCCTTGTTGCCGTTGCCGAAGGTCTTCCCGTCCTTGGCGCGGGCGCCCGGGTTGGTGGCGAGCGCGTAGAAGCGGCGGCCCGGGGCGTCGTTGACCTTGATGTTCCGCTGGGTCTTCAGGGCGGCGGCCTGGGCGGGCGTCAGGTTCGGCACGAAGGAAACCTCGCCCTTCTGCAGCGCGGCCACGGCCGCGTCCCCGTCCTTGTAGTACTTGAAGACCAGCTCGTCGAACTTGGGCGCACCGCGCCAGAACCGCTTGTTCGGCTTCAACTTGATGTACTGGTCGACCTTGAAGTCCGTGATGACGAACGGCCCGTTGCCGACGATCGGGAACTGCTGGTCGTTGTTGAACTTGGAGAAGTCGGAGACCTTCTCCCAGACGTGCTTCGGCACGATCGGCACGTCGAGCGCCGTCATCGTCGCCTGCGGCTTCTTCAGCTCGATGACCAGGGTCTGCGGGTCGGGCGCGGAGACCTTCTTGAAGTTGGCCGTGAAGCTGCCGTTGGCGGTGGCCGCGTTCGGGTCGGTCATCATCTTGTCGAAGGTCCAGGCCGCGTCCTCGGCGGTGGCCTGCTGCCCGTCGGACCAGTACGAGTCCTTGCGGATCGTGTACGTCCAGGTGAGCTTGTCCGGCGAGGACTTCCAGGCGGTGGCCAGCCCCGGGACCGGGTGCGCGTCCTTGACGTCGTAGTTGGTCAGGTACTCGTAGGCCAGCCGGTGGATGCTGGTGGAGACGAGCTTCTGGGCCAGGAACGGCGAGAGCGAGTCGACGCTCTGCGAGACGGCGACGGTGAGGGTGGAACCGGAGTCCGCCTTGCCGTCCTCGGCCTGCGCCGTGCCCGGGACGGCGGCCAGGGAGGCGGCGGTGAGCCCGGCGGCGACGAGGAGGCGGAGGGGGCGCAGGGGGCGGAGGGGGCGCAGGGAACTTGGGGGGCGGAGGGAACGTGGGGGGCGGGCGGCTCTGGGGCGGGGTGGAACCTTCGTGACCATGACCATGGGACGTGACCTCGCGTAGGAGTTGTGCCGTGGATCTTGGGCTGACGACGGACGAAGCGAAGGTGTATCAGCGGTGATCTCCCGTCGTCAACGATGTATCAAACCCCTTGTGGACTGCGTGAATGCCAATGAGACCCCGTACCGGAACACCGGTACGGGGTCTCATTGGTCTATTCCTGTGACGCCCTACTGCTGAGGGGCTGGCGGCGCCTGCGGAGGCTGCTGCCAGCCCTGCGGCACGGGCGGCTGCCCCGGCTGCGCCCCGTACATCTGCCCGGGCGCGGGCTGGGCTCCGTACGGCTGTCCCGGCGCGGGCTGCGGCGGGTACGGCTGGCCGGGGGCCGGCTGGCCGGGCACGGGCTGCGGCGGGTGGGGCTGGCCGGGCTGCGGCTGGCCGGGTGCCGGCTGTGCTCCGTACGGCTGCTGCTGGTCCGGATACGGCTGGCCCGGATAGGGCTGGCCCGGATACTGCTGCGGCTGGCCCGGCATGGGCGGGGCCATGTGCGGCGGCATCCCGCCCTGCCCGTCCGCGGCGGTCCACAGGCCCTGCGCCTGCTGCGCCCGTACGAAGTCCTCGGCCACCATCGCCGAGAGGTTGAAGTACGCCTCCCGGGTCTTCGGCCGCATCATGTCGAGGTCCACCTCGGCGCCCGCCGCCAGGTGCTCGTCGAACGGCACCACGACCACACCGCGGCAGCGCGTCTGGAAGTGCTGCACGATGTCGTCGACCTTGATCATCTTGCCGGTCTCGCGGACCCCCGAGATGACCGTGATCGACCGCTGCACCAGCTCCGCGTACCCGTGCGCAGACAGCCAGTCCAGCGTCGTCGACGCGCTGGACGCGCCGTCGACGGACGGCGTCGAGATGATGATCAGCTGATCGGCCAGGTCGAGCACCCCGCGCATCGCGCTGTAGAGCAGACCCGTGCCGGAGTCCGTCAGGATGATCGGGTACTGCTTGCCCAGGACGTCGATCGCACGCCGGTAGTCCTCGTCGTTGAACGTCGTCGACACGGCCGGGTCCACGTCGTTGGCGATGATCTCCAGACCGGAGGGCGCCTGCGAGGTGAACCGGCGGATGTCCATGTACGAGTTCAGGTACGGGATCGCCTGCACGAGGTCGCGGATCGTCGCCCCGGTCTCGCGCCGCACCCGGCGGCCCAGCGTGCCGGCGTCCGGGTTCGCGTCGATCGCCAGGATCTTGTCCTGCCGCTCGGTCGCGAGGGTCGAGCCGAGCGCGGTCGTGGTCGTCGTCTTGCCGACACCGCCCTTGAGCGAGATCACCGCGATCCGGTAGCAGGAGAGCACCGGCGTCCGGATCAGCTCCAGCTTCCGCTGCCGCTCCGCCTCCTCCCGCTTGCCGCCGAGCTTGAAGCGCGAGGCGGAGCCGGGGTTGCGGGACGACTTCGCCTTCTGCTTGGTGTTGCGGAGCAGCCGGTCCGACGACAGCTCGACCGCCGCGTTGTACCCGAGCGGCGCGCCGGGCACGGACCGCTCGCGCTGATCGTGCGTCACGGCGGTGGGCCACGCGGCACCGGTACGGGGGTCGACGGGGGAGGGGGGCTGGGGCTGCTGGGGGAAGCCGTAGCCGGCCTGGGGAGCCGGGGGCGGGGTGGGCTGGCCGTAGCCGGCCTCCGGGGCCTGCGGCGGCTGGGGCTGGGGCTGGTGGGGCTGCTGACCGGGCTGGGCAGCCGGGGCGGGCTGTCCCGGGTGCGGGAAGCCGTAACCGCCCTGCGGGGCGGGGGGCTGGGCCTGCTGCGGGAAGCCGTAACCCGGCTGGGGCTGGGGCTGGGGCTGCGGCTGGGACTCCTGGGGCGGGAGCGGCGGCTGTCCGGGGTGCGGGAAGCCGTATCCGCCCTGGGGGGCCGGAGCCGGGGGCTGCTGACCGGGCTGGGCATGGGCAGGCTGGGCGGGCTGTCCCGGGTGCGGGAAGCCGTAACCGCCCTGCGGTGCCTGCGGCGGTACGGGGCCGGGCGGCGCCGGCCACGAGGCGGCGGCGGGCATCGGTCCGGCCGCCGGCGGCACCGGCTGCTCACCGGGCGCGCCCTGCGCGGGCCACTGCGGCGCGCCCGTGGGCGTCGCCGGCTGGAACGACGGCGGCAGCGGCGGCAGCGCACTCCCCTGACCGGGCATCGGCCCGGGCGCGGCGGCCGGCAGCCCGCCGGGGACGGCGTCCTGCGGGGCGGCGGCAGGCGCGGGGGCGGAAGCCGGGGTGCCTGTGGGTGCAGGGAATCCGGGGACGGCGTCGGCGTCGGCGGCGACGGGGGCGGCTGGGGCCGAACCCGGCGTGGCGTCGGAGCCGGCGAGAGGCGCGTCGTCGTCGCCGCTCGCGGTCGCGTCGCCCTCCGGAGCGGTCTGCGCGGCCGCGTCGTCGGGGGCGGCCGCGGTGTCCGCACCGCCGGTGTCGAGCGGAGCCGGGGAACCGTCCCCGGCCGCCGCGCCCGCCGCCTCGTCATCGGCGCCGGTCGTCGCGGAGGAGGCCGCAACGGCGGCCTCGCCCGCCTCGACTGAGGTGCCGACGGGCGTCTTCACCTCGGAGGCCGAGTCGTCGTGGGCTTCCGGCTCGGTACCGCCCACGCCCGGGGCCGAGCCCGCGGAGGCCTCGGCAAACGGCGCCTCCGGTGTCTCCAGCGCCGAGGTCGTGTCGACGCGCGCCTCGGACGTGAGGGAAGCGTCAACGGCCTCCGGTGCGGCGGAAGCACCGTCGGCCGCAAGCCCGGTGCCGACACCGGCGTCCGGCGTGGCGGCGTCACTCGCGGAACTCGCGGAACTCACGGCCGGCGCAGCCGGGACCTCCGCGTCGGCGGAACCCTCCGGCGCGGCGGCGGCCGCGCGCACCTCACCGTCGTTCGCCTGAGGCGCAGCCGGTTCCGTCGCGCCGACAAAGCCCTCCGGGAGCGCACCCGGCAGGGGGCCCGCCGTGCCGACGGGCGCCCCGGCGGTGGCGGACCACCCACCCGCCTCGGGCGCGGCGGTCGAGCCGCCGGCCTGGGGCGTGGCAGTCACCGCCGCAGCGGCGCCCGGGTCCGTACCAGCAGCCGTACCAGCAGCCGTGCCCGCAGCAGTGCCCGGCACCGGGGCCGCGGGCCCCGTCGCCGGAGCGCCGGCCGCTGCCGCCGCGTCCCGCTCCGCGAACTCCCGCTTCAGCGCCGCCGGAGAGAACCGCATCGTCGCGCCGCTCTCCACGTCCCCGCCGCCGAACGGCTCGGCCGCGGGCGCCACCGGCGCGGAAGGCACGGCCGGAGGAGCAGGGGCCGGAGGAACAGCAGCCGGCGGAACGGAGGCCGGTGGAACGGAGGCCGACGGAGCGGCGGGCGGCGATGCCCAGGCGCCGGGGACGGCGAGGGGTGCGCCGGTGGGCGGGGGAGGGGTGGGCGCGGAGCCCGTACCGCCGCCGCCGGCCGCGTTCTGCGTGTACCAGGCCGGAGGGGTGTAGTCGATGGTGAACTCACCCGTCATCTCGGCGGGATCTGCGTCGGACTGATCGTCGACGGGAGGATTCCAACCCCCCTGGACCTCGTCCCGATCGCGGTTCACTTTGCCTCCTGGTGTGGTCGCGCACCCGTGTGCAGTCGTGGGCGGGCACGTCCCACCCTAAACGCCAACCGCGCGCCCCGGGCAGGGCCGACGGCCCACCACAGCGTCACATCCGGTCCTCAAGTGACCTGCGGGTATCGGACAGTGAACCACCCGGTGATCCAAATGCGCGCAATGTGTCTAAAAACGGACGGATTTGGCAACCGAGCCAAGCCCGCCCTCGGTACCTCAGTACCTCAATGCCTCAATGCCTCAATGCCTCAGTACCTCAATGCCTCGGTACCTCAACACCTCAGTCCGTCAGTCCATCCGGCGGGCGCCGCCGAGCAGCCCCGTCTCGGCGTCCGTCGCCTGGGTCATCACGAACTGACGGTCGCCCGGAGTGCACCACAGCGTCACGCCGTCCGCCAGCGTGGACAGCGCCTCCCACTCCGCGCGCTGCAGGCCCATGATGCGGCCGATCTGCGCCGCCTCGTCGGGGGAGACCCGCTGGACGCCGACGAGCGAGGACTTCTCGAGCAGCCGCGGAGCCACCGGGCTCAGGTACGGCAGGAGCGTCAGGACCGACTGCCACGGCCCGGACACCACGCGCCCGCGCGGCGGCCGCATGCCGCAGTCGCGGATGACGACCACGGGACTGCCCGCGGACGCGCCCTGCGGCGGCACCCGGCCCACGTCGTGCAGGGTGACGCAGGGCTGGCCGCCGCCGGCCGCCTGGGCGAGGGCCGTCCAGGCGGGCGCGCGCCCGGTCTCGACGGCGACGCGGGCACCGGTGGCCGCCGCGCGCAGCGCGAGTACCTGCGCGGTCCAGAGGCCACCGATGAGCGTGACGTCGTACGGGCTGGGCTGGTTGATGCCGAGCACGGCCGGCCGGCCCTCGGCGTCCACGCCGATGACCATGCCGTCGTCGCCCACCGGCAGGGCCAGCGCGTCGAGTTGGTCGACCGGGACGGAGTGGCGGTCCCGGCGCGGCCCGATGAGCCCGAAGCCGAACCGGGCCTTCGTGCTCCGTCCCGTACGAGCTGCTGCGCCACCCTGCCCGCCCCGGCCACCGGCGCGCCGCCCGCCGCCCCGCCGGGCGCGCGTACCCCCCGCCGGTCCGTTGCCGGCCGGGCCGGCGGCCGGCACCGCCACGGGCACTCCAGCGGCCACGGGAGCCCCGCCGTGCACGGCCGCTCCGCCCGCCATGGGCGCACTGCCCTGCATCGGCAATCCACCTGCCACCGGCATCCCGCCCGGCACCGTCCCGTGCGCCGCGCCCGGCACCGGCCTCTGCGACGCGCCCGGCACCGCCCCCTGCGCCCCGCCCGGCACAGGCACTCCACCTCCAGCAGGCATGGGCACTCCACCCCCGCCGGGAAACGCGCCTCCCGGCACCGGCCCCGCGCCTCCCGTCACCGGCATCGTCATCAGCGCGCACCCCCCAGCGGCAGCGTCGCCAGCATGCCCGGGACCTGTTCGCGGTCGAGCCGCACCAGACCCGTCTTCACGCCGCGCGCCACCCGCTCCAGTTCGTGCCGGGCGGCCACGAGCTCCTCGTCGCTGCGCCCGGTGATCCGTACGTGTCCGGTGACCGTCACCTCCTGGCGGTCACCCCCGCTCAGCGTCAGGCTGAACGTCGTCGCGAGCGCCGGCAGCGACGTCAGCAGCGCCACCAGCTGCGGCATCGACGCGCCCGCGCCGCCCGCGGCGCCCAACTGCGGCCAGCGGCCCACCCAGTACGTCGTGTGGCGCCTGTCGTCGACCCGCCAGGTGCGCGCGGTCTCCTGCGTGCGCCGGCCCGGAGCGTGGCCGCGGCCCGCCTGCGCTATCGCCATGGGGCTGGCGCACGTGGACGTGGCGAGGGCCGCGGTCAGCTCCTGCTCGCTCAGCACGACGGCCCGGAAACCGGCACCGGCGAGCCGGCTCGTCAGCTGATCCGCCGCTCGTACGAGGCACTTCTGCGCGCCCTCCAGACCACCGCCACGCGCCTCGACCGCCTCCCGGCACAGTTCCGGGTCCAGCTTGAGCGCGACCCACGTGACGCGGAGCGCGGGCGAACCCGTCTGCGCCTGCAGCGGCCCGTAGTTGCGCGCGGCCATCGACTGCGCGGGCAGGTGCGGCGCGGGCGCCGGCTGGGTGTGCTGCACGATCTGCGCGGACTCCAGGCGGATGCCGTCGACTTCGAGCACGTCCCGGACGAGCCCGACCGGCAGCGGCCGCGCCCCGCGGTCGGGGCGCAGTGCCGAACCCTCGGACTCGACCCGTACCACCGCCGTCAGGAAGGTGCCGTCGCCGATCATCCCGATCGGCCGCCGCTCACGGTCGCTGTACGTGTACGTGCGCAGCGCCGGATCGCACTCCACGACCGGGGCGAGCCCCGGCTCCGTGCCGTCCGGCACGGTGAAGGACGCGGCGCGGCGGGTGCGGGCGCGCAGCGCGAGGAAGGTGGAGAGCCACTCGGGCAGCGAACGCCGGTGCCGGCGCACCACCGCGAGCAGGACGAGCACCGCCGCGACGACACCGGCGGGCACCAGGAGCAGCTTGTCGACGACCGCGGCGACGAACAGCGACGCGGCCGCCACCTCGATCAGTACGAGCTGTTGCAATCGGAACGCACCGAAGTGTCCGGGGCGAGCCTGCAGCCTCGGTGAGACCGAGGAGGAAACCGGGGACGGGGCCGGGGAGGAAGCGCTCGAACCGGGCCCCGAGGGCGGGTTCGCGGAGGGTGCGGAAGGGGGCGCGGCCGCTCTGGGCCGCGTCCGCGTCGCGGAAGCCATGATGGAGAATCCCCCTCAATTCGTCCCGATCACCGTGCCCCACCGGCCCTTTGGCAGGCCTCTGGCGGCCGGATCACCCTACCCGCCCCACGAGCGCGGGCGGACAGCAGGCATAGTAGGGGGCCGGTCCGACAGCCGGGGCCCGGGCGCCATGCTCCCCGGGCTGCCGTGGACTGCCGCGCGAAGACCGCGCCTGACGAAAATGGGGACTCATGGCATCACGGCGGGACGAGCTCAACGCGTACACCTTTGCGAAGAAGCGCACGGTGGCGGCATTCCTCCAACCCTCGCCCACGGGCACGGAGGAGGGCGCGCCCAAGCCGCTGCGCGCGGTCGTCCCCGGCCTCGTCATCGGCGCGCTCGTGATCGCCGGGTTCGGCGCCTGGGGCATGTTCCGGCCCACCGCGCCCAAGGGCTGGGACAAGCCCGGCACCAACGTGATCATCGGCAAGCAGTCCACCACCCGCTACGTCGTCCTCACCACCGGCAAGGGCAAGGACAAGAAGACCCTGCTCCACCCGGTGCTCAACCTGGCCTCCGCCCGGCTCCTGCTGAACCCGGACGACTTCCACGTCGTCCAGGTCGACGACGCCGAACTCGACAAGGGCAAGCCGCCGCGCGGCCCCATCCTCGGCATCCCGTACGCCCCCGACCGCCTCCCCGGCGACACCGACGCCGGCACCGCGAAGCGCTGGGCCGTGTGCGAGCAGCCGGGCGGCGGCAACGGCGGCAGCGTGCAGAAGGCCACCTTCCTCTTCGCCCAGCGCGACACCGACCGCATCGAGAACAAGAGCAAGCTGAAGCCGGGTCAGATCCTGTACGTGCAGGGGCAGACGGGGAAGACGCAGTACCTGGTCGACGACACCGGAACCAAGTACCGCGTCAACGAGCAGGCCAAGAACCTCACCACCGCCCTGTTCGGCGTCAATCGCGAGCCGCAGCAGGTCACCGACGACTGGCTGGCGACCCTCAAGACCGGCGACCCCGTCGACTACCCCACGATTCCCGGTCAGGTGGGCGCCGACGCGGGCGTCAACGGCGGCTTGACCGAGAAGGAGGACCGGGTCGGCATGGTGCTGCGCGTCAAGACCGGCTCCGGGTCCCAGCAGTACGTGGTCCTCCAGGGCAAGGTGCAGCCGGTCTCCGACTTCACCGCCTGGCTGATCATCAACTCCCCGCAGACCGACGGCCTCGACATGGCCGGCGAGGCCCCCGCCGTCGACCTGCAGTCGATCACCCCGGACCCGCAGGAGTTCGGCGGCGGCCTGAAGTGGCCCAAGGCCAAGTCCACCCAGGTCAACTCCGTGGGCGGCGACGCCGGCTCCCGCGACACCATCTGCTCCGTCCTGGAGAGCGTGGACTCCAAGGGCCGTACGACGCTGTCCACCTGGGCCGGCGCCCAGTACCCCGCCGAGATCACCGCCGGCGGCACCAGCACGTACGTGACCCCCGGCACCGGCCTGCTCTACACCCAGTTCCAGGGCGGCAGGCAGGCCCGCCCCGACGGCTCGCTCTTCCTCGTCACCGACACCGGACTGCGCTACGCCGTCCAGGCCAACGGCGACAGCGACAAGGGCCGCTCCGAGATCGGCGCCCCCGACCAGCAGCAGACCGACGGACGCCCGGAACCCAGCGACGCCCAGAAGCGCCTCGGATACGAGCGGGTCACCCCCGTGCTCGTACCGCTCGAATGGTCGGAGTTCCTGTCCAAGGGCCCGCGCCTGGACACCAACAGCGCGCGCCAGCCGCAGGGTTCGTGAGGGACGTGACGCTGGTGAGGACGAGGACGAGGACGCACCGAGGGCTGTCCCTGCTCGCGGCGACGGCGGTGGCGGGCGTGCTGGCCACGGCCCCGGCGGCGTACGCCGACACGGACCCGGAGCAGCCGGTGGACATAAACGGCAGCGGCGAGTGCACCTTCCCGATGAAGAAGCAGATCGAGGGCACGCCCTGGGCGCTCCAGCGGGTGCTCCTCGACGAGTTGTGGCAGGACACCAAGGGCAAGGGCGTCCGGGTCGCGGTCATCGACACCGGCGTCGACGACGTCAACCCGCAGCTCAAGCACGCCGTCGACGCCAAGGCGGGCAAGGACTACCTGCAGCCCGACAAGAAGAACCCCGGCCCCGGCGACGACAAGCGCGGCAAGACCGACGGCACGGTCGACGAGGTCGGCCACGGCACCAAGGTCGCCGGGATCATCGCCGCCCGCCCCCGCAAGGGCACCGGATTCGTCGGCCTGGCGCCCGAGGCCACGATCATCCCGATCCGGCAGAACGACGAGAAGAACAGCGGCAAGTCCGACAGCATGGCGCTGGCCATCGACTACGCGGTGAGCAAGGGCGCCCAGGTCATCAACATCTCCCAGGACACGACGCAGCCGCTGGGCCCCGACTCCTCGCTCGCCCAGGCGGTCGCCCGAGCGATTCGCGCCAACGTCGTGGTGGTCGCCTCCGCGGGCAACGACGGCATGGACGGCAAACTCAAGAACACCTACCCCGCGGCCTTCCCGGGCGTCCTCGCCGTCGCCTCCTCCGATCGCAACAACGAACGCGCCGCCTTCTCCCAGTCCGGCACCTTCGTCGGCGTCGCCGCACCCGGTGTCGACATGGTCTCCACCGTGCCGGGCGGCGGCCAGTGTGTCGACAACGGTACGAGCTTCTCCGCCCCGTACGTGTCCGGAGTGGCCGCCCTGCTGCGCGCCAAGTACCCGAAGTGGAAGCCCGCGCAGATCGTCACCCGGATCGAGCAGACGGCCATCCGCTCCGTCAACGGCCATGACAACCACGTCGGTTGGGGCGTCGTCGACCCCGTCCGCGCCCTCGCCGACGGCCCGGAGCCCCCGCTCACCGGCCCCACCCCGGACCCGGGCCCCTCAAAGGCCCCGGCCCCCGAACCGGCCCACATCTCCCTGGCGGAGACCCCGCAGGAGCGCACGGAGCGCCTTGCCACGTACGCCCTGGGGATCGGCGCGGTGCTGGTCGCCGTGGTGGCGGGCGCGGCCACCGTGATTCGCGACAGCAGGCGGCGGCGCGGGGCGGTGCGGCGAGCCGGCGAATGAGTACGAATACCTAGGTGACTTTGCAGTTGGAACTGTCGTACCAGGTGGTTAGAGTAGGCGAGTTCGTACGCGTGACGAGCGGGACGAGGGGGAACTGAAGTGGCAGGGCCGAACGGGGACGGCGGCAAGAAGAACGGCCTGGAAGTCGGAGACGTGACGCTCCTGACCTTCCAGTCGCGCATGCAGAAGCTGGTCGAGGAGCTGAAGGGTTCACCGGCCGAACACACGAAGATCGGCGAGCAGAAGGTCACGCCGGCCTCGTACGGCACGGGCTTCAGCGCGGCGACCGAGCTGCACGGGGCGTACGACAAGGTGCGCACGCGGCTCGAAGAGCTGACGAAGATCTTCGGCGAGACGATCGAGGCGATGGGGATCCGGGCGCAGATCGCCGACAAGGGCTACGGCGCCATCGACCAGGAGCAGAAGGATCGCTTCCATGCGATCCAGAGGGCCACCCAGGACGACTACGACAAGCACAACGGCGTCGCAGGTCATGACGCGGCCAAGCCGCAGCAGCCGGCCAAGCCGACGACCGGCACCACTGATGCCGGCGGATTCAGCTAACGGGGGAGGGCAACACGATGTCAGGAGAGTTCGAGGGGAAGTCCCTGGATGCTCTGTACGCGATGATCGCGTCGGCCAAGCCCGAGGACATCTCGGGTGCCGGCGAGGCACTCGCGGCGGCGGTGCCGAAGATTCTGGACATTGCCACGGATCTGCGGCACTACATCTCCCGTGTGAAGTGGGAGGGCGAGGGTGCCGAGGCGTTCCGCACCTGGGGTGCGGGCATGGTGTCCGAGACGCTCGTCCTGGGCGACTTCACGAAGGTCGTCTCCGACGAGATGAAGCGTGCGGGCAGCGCACTGACCGAGGCGAAGGCGGCGCTGCCGAAGCCGGCGGGCATGTGCTTCGCGGACCCGGAGAAGGAGAAGGCCCGGATCGAGGCGGAGACAGGCCCGAAGCTCCAGGAAGCGGTCAGCGCGATGCAGCGGTTGTCGTCGTACTACGACGCGACGCGCGACCGGCTCGCGGCGGAGCGGCAGCCGGAGTTCAAGCCGATGGCCGGTGGCATCATCGGTGAAGGCGAGCGCGAGTACACCACGGGGGGTGGCGGCGGCAGCACTGGCTCCGGGACGTATGCGAGCACGGGGACGGGCACCACTGCGACCGGCCACGCGTCTCTTCAGAGTGCTGATGTGACGACCCCGACCGGTACGGTGCGGCAGGTTCACGACCCGGTCTCTCCGCCGCCGACTTCGCCGACGAGGCCGCCGCTGCCCGACGTCAACACGCACATCGACTCGACGACCCTCGTGCCGGACGCCCCGACGCGTCCACCGGTACAGCCGCCCACCGTGCAGCCGCCGACGACACCGCCCGTTACGACGGTCGGCCCGCCGCCGGTGCCGCTGCCGCCGATGACTCCGCCGACCGGCCCTCAGGTCGGCCGCGGCCTGCCTCGTACGGCCATGCCGGGCCTGCCGGGGCCGACAGGCCGCACCGGCCTCCAGGGACCCGGCCCGCTGACCGCCGGCCCCCGGCCCGCCGAAGGCATTGTCGGCGGCCGTCAGGTCCCGACAACCCGGCCTGGCGTCGGTGGCATGCGGCCGCCTCGGGTACCCATGGGCACCGTGATCGGCGAGGAGCAGCGGTCCACTACCCCGTACGGTCGTGGTGGCGCTGGCATGCACGGCCCGGGTGGCGGTATGCACGGACCGTCCGGCGTCTCCGGTGGGTCCTCTGGCCGCCGCCTGGCGATGGAGCACGGTGGAACCGTAGGGACTCCTTCCGCGTCCCGAGGTGTTGGACGTTCGGCGTTCACGCCGGGTGGCTCGGGTCTTGTTCGCCCGACCGCCTCGAACGGACAGGACCACGAGGCCGAGCGCGCGGCCGGTCACCGTCCCGACTACCTGTCAGAGGACGAGGAGACCTGGACCTCGGGCCAGCGCCGGATCGTCCCGCCCGTCATCGACTAGGAGCCATCCGCTGATGTTCCCCCTTACCCGGGTCGTTCGCAGCCGAGCAGTGGGCCTGCTCGGTGCCATGACCGCCGTCGTCGCGACGTGGACCGTCGTGGCGCCGGCGGCGCAGGCGGACGACATGCGGTCGCGTCAGTGGTACCTGGACGCGATGAAGGCCGATCAGATGTGGAAGGTGGCCACAGGTAAGGGCATCACCGTTGCCGTGCTCGACACCGGTGTCGACTCGACGCTGCCGGAGCTTCAAGGAAAGGTGCTGCCCGGGCGCGACTTCGACCTCGGGGGCCCGGGGCGGGTGGACGACAAGGACACCGACCGCCACGGCACGAACATGGCCCTTGCGATCGCCGGTAGCGGGGCCGACGGCGGGGTCAAGGGCATTGCTCCTGACGCGACGATCCTTCCCGTGAGGAACGGCGCCGCCTCGAACTTCGGATGGGAGACGGCGTACAAAGGCGTCCGCTACGCCGTGGACAACGGCGCTCGCATCATCAACATCTCCCAGGCCGGTCCCGCGCTCCCCGAGGAGACGGCTGACTGGCAGGCGACAGTGGACTACGCCCGCAAAAGGGGCGTCTTGATCTTTGCGGGCTCCGGCAACGACGGGAGCAACGGTCCGGTCTATCCGGCAGCCATCCCTGGGGTCGTCGCCGTCGGTGCCCTCGACACCAAGGGCAAGGTCGCCAAGTTCTCCAACTTCGGCCGCCACCTTGCCCTTGCCGCTCCCGGCGTCGAGATCCCTGGCCGCTGCACCAACGACAAGCACAAGTTCTGTGCCGGTCAAGGCACCAGTCAGGCCACCGCCATCGCCTCCGGCGTAGCCGCCCTCATCTGGTCCGCGCACCCCGACTGGACCGGCAACCAGGTCCTCCGCGTCATGCTGGAGACCGCCGGCCACAACGGCCCGGTGCCCAGCAAGTACATCGGCTACGGCTCCGTCCGTCCCGCCCAGGTCCTGCTCGAAGGCAAGGGCGACCCGGGCGACCCGAACGTCGACCCGCTGCTCGCCGCACAGGCGAGTGCGACACCGAGCCAGGCTCCGAGCAAGTCCCCGACTTCACAGTCACCCCAGACCTCCCCCTCTCCTGAGAACACGGGGGCAGCGGCAGCAGAGCCCGACGAGAGCGGCTTCCCGCTCTGGGCCGTCGCCGCGAGTGCCATCGCCGTCGTTGCCCTCGTCGGCATCGTCGTCGCGGTGGTCGTACGCAGGAGAGCGTCGACAGACGCATGAGCAACGCCATCGACAACAAGAGGAGCATCACATGACCACTCCCGCAGGTGGGTTCGGACTCGCAGACGATCCGATCGTCAAGGCGAAGAACAAGATCATGGAGACCGGCGAGGCGGTCACCAAGCAGGCGCGTGAGCTCGCCGACATCCTGGAGACCTGCAGCGCCGGCTGGACCGGTGTCGGTGCCGCCGGCTTCAAGCAGGCCCAGACCCTCGTCAACGAGGACCACGACACCATCCGTCGCCTGCTGAACGTGCTGCTCCACGCCGTCGGCGAGACGAAGAACCTCAGCAACGCGAACGACGACGACGTGCGTGCCACCTTCGCCGCCGTCAACAACTCCGCGCTCAACAACATCTGACGAAAAGGGGGAGCACCATGTCTGTCGACAACGCCGGTACCAAGGTTCGGTACGAGAGCGTCCAGGAGATGGCGAACCGTATCCGGACGGTCTCGCAGCACATCATCAAGGACCTTGAGGAGATGGACACCGCGCTGCGGGTCGTCACCGACACGTGGGACGGTGACGCGCACCGTGAGTACGAGACCCTCCAGGGCAAGTACAAGAAGCGCGCCACGGACATGAAGGACCGCCTGGAGAAGGTGGCCCAGATCGTCGAGCAGGGCAAGGACAACTACCGCGCCACGGACGTCAAGGCGTCGCGCCTGTTCACCGAGTCCTTCTGACCGGTCGCGCACACACGAGCAGAGGGCCCGCTCCGTCCCGGAGCGGGCCCGCTGGTCGTACCCACGCAGCGCCACCACACATGAGGTCGAACTCCCCCTGCTTCGCCGCGATCACCAACCCGTCCCACACCCCCG